>JAILEL010000053.1 GCA_024687845.1 Eubacterium sp. | reverse complement strand
GCCCTTGGGCGGTGGGAGGAGCCTTGTAAATTCGTAGCCACTAACCTTGACTCTCGATGTACTTTTGTATGGTAGCTGACGATACTTCGCCTATACTACAGGCAAAGTAACCATCAGACCAAAAGATTTTCTTCTTCCAATACTGTTTAGATAGGAAATTTGGATATTTCTGCCACAAATAATATGTGGTCTGTTGTTTAATCAGTTTTACGATGTCACAAACTCTGTCAGTAGTATCGTAGCTTATCAGAAAATGTATATGATCTTTGTCAGTTTCCATGGCAATAATTCCATAGCCTTTAGAGTTGCAGATATCGCTTATTTTTTGTTTTACATCGTCAGCTATAGAACCTTTAAGTATCTGTTTGCGGTATTTTGTAACAAGAACTATATGCACTTTTAGACTATACTTACGTCTGTTGTGACGACTGTATCTATTTTCCATAGCAAATCCCTCAAATAAGTTGACTTTCACTAATTGTTATAATATTATATTTTTAGTGAGATATCTATGAGGTATGTTTATGGAACAGATGACAGTCACAGCTAAAATTCAGATATCTGTTAATGCAGACAGTAAGGTTTTACTCGATGAAACCATGTCTGTTTATTCTGATGCCTGCAATTATGTATCTGACTATGTGTTCCGTACCCACGACTTAAAGCAATTTTCTCTGAACAAAATTCTGTATTCTACACTTCGAGAAAAGTTTGGTCTTAAATCTCAGATGGCTCAGTCTGTATTTAAGACCGTTATCGCAAGATATAAGACTATTCTCGAAAATCAGAAAGAGTGGATTAAACCATCTTTCAAAAAACCTCAGTATGACCTCGTGTGGAACAGAGATTATTCCCTTACTCAAAACTGTTTTTCAGTCAATACGCTGAATGGTCGTGTCAAGCTGCCTTATTTCGCTGAAGGTATGTCTAAATACTTTGACCACACAATTTACAGATTTGGCACAGCAAAGCTTGTTAATAAGAATGGCAAGTATTTTTTACATATCCCTGTTACCTGTGATATCGAGGAAAGCAATATCTCTGATATCTGTAATGTTGTTGGCATAGACAGAGGTATTAACTTTGTCGTTGCAACTTATGATAGTAAGCACAAGTCAGGATTTGTTAGTGGTAAAACCATCAAGCAGAAACGTGCTCACTATTCCAAACTCCGTAAAGAACTTCAAATGCGTCGTACTCCATCTGCAAGACGTAAACTCCGAGCTATCGGTCAGCGAGAAAACCGTTGGATGCAGGATGTAAACCATCAGATATCAAAGGCACTCGTTGAGAACAACCCGGAGCATACACTTTTTGTGCTTGAAAATTTGTCAGGCGTTCGCAGTGCCACAGAGCGTGTCAGAACCAAAGACCGCTATGTATCCGTATCATGGTCTTTCTATGACCTTGAACAGAAACTTATTTACAAGGCTAAACAAAATCAGTCTACTGTTATTAAGGTGGATCCTCGTTATACGAGCCAATGCTGTCCTGTATGTGGACACGTTGAAAAGGCTAATCGTAATAAGAAAATACATCTGTTTACCTGTAAGAACTGTGGCTACAAATCAAATGATGACCGCATTGGAGCCATGAATCTGTACCGTATAGGAATCAACTATCTTGAAGATCACCAAGTACCTGATACAGTTACGGCAGAGTAAACTTTGTCGTAAAGGGTGCTGTCAGCCACCCTATGATGTAACGCCACTTTAAGTAGCAATACTTATCGGGGTTAAAGGTCGGAGGCGTGAGCCGTTACTACGACTGGGCAGTTACAAGCCCATGACCTTTAGGTCGTGGGTAGTTGACTTTGCGGAATCAGCTCTATTTTATCATTGAAATAAGCTGGAATATTATCAAATCTAGCCTGAGCAGCATCTTCAATTGCGTTAATTATTTGATCAACCTGAGCATCCTTTTCTTTTGTATGGATTGTAACGACAGGCTTTGTGTAGTTTTCATCTATAATAACTTTAATGTCAATATTCTCAGCCATACCGAAGAACATCTCCTTTATATGTGAGTTAACCGTGAATAGTAACAATTGCGAGACTCTAACCGTGATGATATAATAAATAGATTAGTGATTTCAGAGACAATTATTATTGGAAAATGATTTTGAGTTGACTATGAATAGTAATGGAGGAAGAAATGAGTAAACAAAACTGGAAAGCGGGAAATATGCTTTATCCGGTTCCTGCAGTTATGGTAAGCTGCCAGAGACCTGGAGAAAAAGCAAATATTGTAACAGTAGCATGGGCAGGAACTATCTGTTCTGATCCTGCCATGGTATCAATATCAGTAAGAAGTGAGAGATATTCACATGATATAATTCAGGAGACTGGTGAATTCGTAATTAATCTTGTTAGTACTGAACTTACAAGAGCGTGTGACTGGTGTGGGGTAAGATCCGGAAAGGATTATGATAAGTTCAAGGAACTGAAGCTGAAAAAGTTTAAGTCTGATTTTATGGATACACCTGCGATTGATGATAGTCCAGTTAACATTTACTGCAAGGTTACGAAGATAGAGAAGCTTGGATCTCATGACCTGTTCATTGCAGAAGTAATCGGAGTTACTGTCGATGAAAAATATATGGATGAAAAGGGAAGATTCGATCTTGCAGCTGCGAATCTTATGGCATATTCCCATGGAGAATACTTCGCCCTCGGTAAGAAACTGGGTAAGTTTGGATATTCTGTGAAAAAGAATGTTAAGGGTAAGAACAAAGCAAAAAAGAAAAATCATAATAAGAAATGAATGAAGGCTTAAAAACAAGCTTGACCTTTTATGGTTATTTTGTTATTGTGATAACAGTTTAAGGAGCGAGATGCTTCAGATTTATTATTTAGAGGTTTAAAAATGTACTGGACAAATGTGAATGTACAACTGACTAAAGGTTACACAATTCTCCCTTAGGGGGATAGTGCGCCCATTTTTCGGTGATTCACGTATCTCCCAATAGGTTTGTTAAGTAAGAAGGTATCTTAATTGATACTGAAGAAGCAAACATAGAAGGGAGTTTTTTTAATGTCTGAATTAATAAATAATATAAAAAATGTTAACACTAAAAATAGATTTAATCTAAGAAAACAAATTAATACACTTTATATTACCAGTGTACTAGGAAATCTGTCTCTGACCGGAGCGTGGGTTGTTATTCTTGCTTCTCGTGGCTTTTCTCTGGTGCAGATAGGATTCGCGGAGACAGTATTTCATATTGTAAGTCTTATTTTCGAGATTCCGTCCGGAATGCTTGCGGACATTTATGGCAGAAAGAAAATGCTTGTATTGGGAAATATAATGATGATAACAGGTGACCTGATAATGTTCTTTTCAAACAATTATTATATGGTGCTGCTATCAATGCCTTTCCATGCATTGTCGTATAACTTTGCTTCAGGCTCCGGCGAAGCGCTTGCTTACGATTCAATGAAACGTGAGAATAAAGAAGCGGGGTATGAAAAATACTGTTCAAATCAATCAGTGATTTATAGAATAGCTAGTGGTATATCAACCCTGGCTGCAGGGCTGGCTCTTTATCTTGGATATAAGAAGTCTTATCTTATTAGTGCAATTATGGGATGTGTTACACTTTGTTTTACTCTTAAACTCTATGAGATTAAGGGAGCAGATATGACTTCGAAGGATAAGGATTTTTCGATTTTTAAAGGCTTAGTCGTATTCTTTGCGGATAGTATCAGATTCCTGTATCATAACTCCAAAGCAGCAAAGCTTATGTTTCTTAATTCCTTTGTAGGAGCGATTGATATTTTGCTGCTGTTTTTCCTGCAAAGCAAGCTGAGGACTGCAGGATTGTCAAACTGGCTGTTGGGACCGTCACTTTTCATTATGGAACTTGGTGGGATAGTCGGAGCAAAGCTTATTCTAAAAGCAAAGAAATCAAGATATGTAAGTGTATTTATAGTATGTACAATAGGAGTTCTGACTGGAGTTCTTCTTGAACATACCTCAGTTACTGCACTAATGGTACTTGGGGGATTTATATCTGCAATGGCAGATGATGCTATTCAGATAAGAACTGATGCTAAGCTTCAGGATATGTTCCCTTCGGAACAAAGGGCAACTCTGATATCAATATCCTCCTTTACATTTTCAGTGATAATGATAGTTCTGTCACCACTTGCAGGATATTTTTTCTCGATCTGGTAAATAGTAGCTACTTAAAATGTACTATTGTACTTATCGAATTCACGTGTTATCATACACAGTATTAGAAACGTCACTGACTGTACGGAAAAAGTATAATTCATTGAACTGAGGAGATGAAGATGAATATAGATAGTGTGTCACAGGAACTTGACAGATTATATCAATTTGAAATAAATCAATACATTACCAGATGTGATGAGCTTAAAAAATCCGGTTATAAAATATACCGTAATGATAATGGTCAGCATAAGGTTGTTTTCTTGGGACAGAGTTCTGAACAGAATCAACAACAGTTTATTTATGATGACGTGAAAACTGAAAGAGCTCACAAGGCCAGAGAGGCTCGTAAGAATAATATATTTGTCAGAGCAAAGAATAAGATAAAGGGTGGTTTTGAAACCTTCAAATCTATTGTAGGATTCATAAAATACCTGTATTCATTTTATAAAAGAGGACAAAAATATTAGTAAGTAGAATATACTACTGGGAAAGAAACTATATTAAAGCCCGCCTGTAAAGGCGGGCTAAATTATTGCCATTAATTATTCGGCAGTCTTTTTATTTTTCTTATGTTCTTTTTTCTCAATGTACATTTCTGCATCGGCACGACGGAGATATTTCTCAGACGCTTCAGTTACTGATTCGAGATCCTTGGTAGGAACCTTTATGTAGCAGCCTATACTTACAGAAATTTCATAAGCTTTGCCATCGGCATTAGTCTTCTGTTTGATATTATTTTTAAAGTTAGAAATATATTCTTTAACCTTATCTTCGTCGTAGTTCTTAGCCAGCACAATGAATTCATCACCACCAGATCTGATACATATTTCATCATTTGTGGCGGCTTTCTTCATGGAATCGGCAATAGTACATAGGCAGTAATCACCTTCATCATGGCCTAAATGATCATTAATATACTTCATATCATCCATATCAATAAGGAATATAGCAAGACCTGATTGATTATTCAGACATTCAGTATAATAGTTTTCAAAGAAAAGACCATATCCACGACGATTATACAGACCAGTAAGAACATCTGTATTAGAAAGATTACTCATATACTCTAATGCATTATTAAGCTCCTGCTTAGTGTGCCAGTTTTCCAGAAGAATACTGATATTAAGGAACCAGGTCTTCATATTAGCCTGACTGAAGTTTTCCAGCTCGGCAGAAATAATGAAATAACCTATAAAGTATTCAAAGTTGTGGATAGGAACGATGAAATAAGGTTCAGGATCTGCCAGGATTTCATCCGGAAGGATCTGACCTTTAGGAATCTTGCCTCGCTTAACAGGCTTACCGTTATATATTCCACATGCAACTTCGAATTCTACTTTCTTAAAATCATCTGAGCTTCTCATAATTTTATGATCTTCCCAGTTGTTCATGAGACACATTACGGCATTTACAAAACCTGTATCTAACAGACAGTTTTCTTCGATGCTCTTAAGGAACTCTTCATAGTTTTGTGCCTGAAGAGCTGAAAGAAGAAGATTGGTATTAGATAAAGCAAGGTTATCCAACTTAGTAATAGTCTTCGAGTATTCTTCACGAAGAGTATCCTTTTTGTATATATGTTTAGGCTCACAACCACAGGACTGATTACATTTGAGAATACCCGGATTAGCTATGGTATGAGGAACAGTTTCACCTCTCCAGAGATGAGCCAGTATATTGATTCCATCTTTACCAACCTGCTCAAATGGCTGCTGGGATGATGTGATAGTAGGATCGGTAAACTGTGTTTCTGGAATATTATCATATCCAGTAATGATTACATCTTCAGGTACATTTATCCCACGCGTGGTAAGCTCCTGGAGAACTCCAATAGCAGAGTAATCATTGGCACATACTATAGCATCAGGAAGTCTGCGGTCTTCATCATTTTGATAATCCTTCAGAATCTGACTTACAACACTTTTACCACAGTCATACCAGAGATTTCCAGGTACGATATTTCTTTCATTTAGCGGTAGTCCATGCTTTTTAATAGTCTCTTTAAAAACATCACATCTGACCTGTGCAAATAAAAGATCTAGTCGGCCGGTGACATGAACAATCTCTTTACAACCATGAACTTCAACAAGATGGTCGATAAGATTTTCAAGAGATTTTTCCTGGTCATTTACAACATTATATGTAAAATCAACCTCATTACCAAGAGTAACGACGGTAGTAGGGCATGATTTTTTTATAGCGGTAATATAATCGAGATAATAGTCAGGAAGGTAAGTATCCATTGTGATAAGACCATCAAACTGAGAAAGATCTGGAAGATAGAACACTGCAAAATCACCAATGTCATAATTGGTAAAGGTGGTGTATTTTGTGAAAGTACTGAAATTATCACTAAAACCCGTGAAAAGAAGAAGCTTAACCCCTTCTCTCTTTCCAGCCTGAATCAGACCATAGAGAGTCTCCTTCACCATGTCACGGTACATGTTAGCACTAAAAACTGCAACCTTTTTTCTTTCCATATTTTTACCCCTTAATACAAGTCTTGATAGACATAATTATTATAACATTTTAAGGGCTTTGTGACAAGACTGTCGTGAAGCCTTCACGGGGACTTAAGAATGCTTTTTGAGTTAACCATGAATAGTATCGGATGTTAACCGGGGAAGTAGCAGTGCTTATGAAGTTCTTGCCATGAATATGTCTAGTTGTTAAAATGTTAACTGTGAATAGTAACGTTAAAATATATCCGGAATAAAAATATAAATCGTAAATAGTAACAAAAATACAGGTGACAAACAAATGAAAAAGATCAGTCTTGGGATTCTCGCTCATGTTGATGCGGGAAAAACAACGCTTACTGAAAGCATGCTTTATGATATGGGAATTATCAGAACTGCTGGAAGAGTTGATAATGGTGATGCTTTTCTTGATACTGAAGTACTGGAAAAGAAAAGAGGAGTTACCATCCTCTCAAAGCAGGCTGTATGCATGCTTGATAAAGATAAAGAATTAAATAACGCGAGTGAAGATGTAAAGATTACAATTATAGATACTCCTGGCCATGAAGACTTTATAGGTGAAGCACAGAGAGCTCTGACTGTACTTGATGCTGGAGTTCTTCTGGTGAGTGGTCCCGATGGAGTAACAGCTTCTACAAAACGTCTTGCCGGAATGCTCAGGCGATACAAAGTCCCTTATTTTGTTTTTGTAAATAAGATGGATATGTGCGAACGCCCGGTTTATGAAATTATTGCAGAACTGAATGAAAGACTAGGTGATGGATTCATCTCATTCATAGATGATATGAATGAAAATATAAGCTCTGCAGAAGGTTCATCCTTTGAATTAGCTAAGGATAAATACGAGGAAATCGCTTCCCTTTCAGAGAGAACTATAGAAAAATATCTGGAAGAAGGTGAGATATCTACAGAGGATATCATAGAACTGATATATTCCGGTACGCTGCATCCAGTTATAACAGGTTCAGCGCTGAAAAATCAGAATGTTGATAAGCTGATAAATATCCTGACAAAATACCTTCCAGAAATAGAATATAAGGATACATTTTCGGCAAAGGTTTTCAAGATAGGCTTCGAGGAAGGCCACAAGCTGTCCTTTGCCAAGATTACAGGTGGAAAAATAGCAGTCAGAAGCACGATTGATGACGAGAGACTGGCTGGTGAAAAGATAAGTCAGATAAGATGCTACAGTGGTGGCAAATACGAAAATCTTGACACTGCTGAAGCTGGGGATGTAGTGACCTTTGTTGGACTTGAGAATACATTTGCAGGCATGGGACTTGGAGAAGAAAGTGATATAGATGATCAAAGTCTGAGACCAGTTCTCAGATTCGAGCTCGAGCTTCCTAAGGAGGTATCACTCAGAGTGTTTCTTCCAAAGCTGAAGGAGCTGGCAATGGAGGATCCATTGCTTCAGCTTGAAGTAATCGATGAGGAGAGAGTGTGCATCTCAGTTATGGGAGATTTTCAGGTTGAAATCCTGAAGGAAACAATACTGGAACGCTATGGAGTTCAGGTGGATTTTGTGAAGGGAAGCTTCGTTCATAAGGAAACCATAATGTACCCTGTGATTGGATATGGACATTTTGAACCACTTCGCCATTATTCAGAGGTTCAGATACTGATGGAACCTCTTCCACGTGGCATGGGAATAGAGGTTGCCAGTGATCTTAGTGTTAATGAGCTGGATATCAACTGGCAGAAGACCATCATTTCAACTATAACCAACGCTGCACCTGTAGGAGTTCTTACAGGTTCGGAACTTACTGATATCCGATTTACTCTGATTGCTGGAAAGGCGCATTTGAAGCATACTGACAGTCAGGACTTTCGGGAGGCGGTTAGAAGAGCTATTCGTCAGGGACTCATGAAGACTGTGAACATTTTGCTTGAGCCAGAGTTCAGCTTCGTAATAGACCTTCCAAATGAATGTGTTGGCAGAGTTATGACTGAGATAACAGATATGGGAGGAAGGTGTACTCTGGAAGCAGATGGCTCTCTTATAGGTACGGCGCCTGCAAGATGCATAGTGAATTATCAGTCGAAGCTTACTGAATATACTTCAGGAAGAGGCACGATTGAACTTAAAATGAATGGCTATGTAGAAATCCCGGATTCAGAAGTGAATGAGATACTGTCTGAAGCTTCCTATGACCCGGATAGTGATAAGTACAATCCGTCAGGCAGCATATTTATAGATCATGGAGCTGGATATTATGTGCCATGGTATGAATGTGAGAAGCTGATGCATCTTCCAGACAGAGAAGCTGATTATCTGAGCGTGGAAAATGAGTCTGATGACGAAAGGATTGCCAGAGAAGCTGAAATAGCCCGAAGACTTGCAGATGAAAAGCGTTCCTCTGATGGTGGAGCTCCAAAGGCAATAGGAACAGACGAGATAGACAGCATTTTACGAAGTGCCACACATTCCAATGCAGGAAAGGAAAACCGCAGGACGAAGAGAGTATATCTTACGAGAAATATGTCGAGATATTATGGGAATTCTTCAGCTAAGAGTGGCTCTGGAAATTCAGAGGCAAAGAGTAGCATTGATAATTCAGAAGTAAAGAATGGTTCCGGAACTGATAGTAATACAGGCGTATCAGAAAATCCAGTAAATAAAGATAAGTATTCTGACAAGATGAATAAAATAAAAGTAAAAAAGAAATATCTCCTTGTCGATGGTTATAACATTATACATGCCTGGGGCTGCCTTAAAGAGCTGCTTCAGGATGGAAAGGGAACTAAAGAGAGCCAGTCAATTGCGCTTGAATCTGCAAGGTATAAGTTGCTTGATATGATGTCAGAATATAAGGTCTTAAAGGATACAGAGATAATAGTGGTTTTTGATGCTTATAATGTCAGAGGCGGATATACTAAGAAGATGGATTATCTGGGCGTGCATGTTGTATATACCAAGGAGGCTGAGACTGCAGATCAGTATATTGCCAGATTTACAGTCGAGAATTCAAAGAACTTTGATATTACAGTGGCCACGTCTGATGGAATGATACAGCTGATAATCCGGGGAGAAGACTCAATCCTGATGAGTGCTGCACAGCTGGAGGAGGACTATAAGAGCCTTCGGGGCAGTGCGCTTGAGAGTGTATTCTGAGTTAACCGTGAATAGTAACAAAAGCCTTGGTCGCAAGCCAGACTGATTCTTTCTGTTTTTTTGTTCGACGATGTTTTTATTTTTTGTTTTGTTGTTTTTGTCATTAAAGATGTCATTTTTGTCTATTCGATTGAGAGAAATAAAAAAAACATTATAATGAGCAATTAATTTAAAACGAAAGGGGAAGATCTAAATTGGTTAAGAAGTTAGTGGCAGGTGTTATAGTTTCTGGTATGGTGATATCTTCATTATGTGGATGTGGAAAATCAGAAGATAATGCTGAGATACAAGAGAATAATACAGAGGTTATTGAAGATAGTGATTTTAAAGAAGAAAAAGACGATAGTACAGAAAATGAAATTAACACAGAAAGTGAAACAAGCATAGAAAATGAAACCGAAGAAATTATAAGTGAAAATACAGATGAAAAAATATCTGATGAAGTGGTTGGTGATTTCAGAACTGAGCCAAATACTCCTGAAGAGCTGGCTTATGCTGCATATGAGAAATATCTAATGGATGGTTCATATGGCAGTATTACTAGCTATGAATTTGTTTATATAGACGATGACGATATTCCTGAACTAGTTATGGTTCCATCAAATGGATGCTTAGCGCTTTCATATCATGATGGTGAGGTTATACAGTTATGTTATTCAAGCGCTACATTTTTTGGATATGTAGAACGACAGGGATATTATTACTATGGTGGAATGTATAAAGAAGACAATTATGGGATGTTATCTGAAGGAGAAACAAAGATAGTAGCTTACTATGAACCCATTTTGGACAATACCACCTATACTGGAGAAAATAGGTATTATATAGGTAATATGGAAAATGGAGAAGAAGTAAGCAAAGATAAGTATGACTCTTATATCAAATCGTTAGGCGATTTTAATAATATGCTGGAAGGCGGTGTAAAATGGACCAACATGTATGATGCTTATAAAGCTTTCAAAGGCATATCAGATGATGCCGCAAATTCTGATGATGAAGCATGGAAAGAAGCATATATTAATAGTTATGAATTTCAGGATGATGAATACACGCATTATTATGTGATCAATCCAAACCAGGATAATATTCCAGAAGTTATTATGGAGGATGTAGATGGTGGTAGAGAAGTCTATTATCTTGACAAGTTTAATAAATTAAACAGTCTGGGATATGGCAATCCAATTTATGAAGGAGGTGGTGGAAGTATTTATATCGTAAGCGGAGCATTTCAGCAGATAGCAAATAGAACCATAACAGAATATATGTATTATGATGAAACAGGTTCCTGGTCATCAGCTAATCAGTTTGAGATAATTCTTGATACTGATTGGAATTCAAGGATACCAGGTGATTATGATTATTCGGATAATAATTTGTATAAAGATTCAGCATACTGTTCATATAAGGTTAATGGCAAGGATTATAGTTCCTATGATGAGGCTGCAAATGAATTTAGCCAGGAATATGCTAGCGGTGATATTCAGGAGATAAATGCTTATGAGAACAATTATAAGTTATATAATTACAGTAGTTTCAGACAGGCAATTCTTGATTACGGTTTTGAAATATATGAACCATTAATGTATCAGGTAATGAAGTTTGAATTTGCTAATGGTAAGTTGAATGTTGTAGCTGATACAGCACCAAAACTTGAAAACGAGTATCTTCAGCCATTTGAAATCAGTTATCCAATAGGAATAGATTGTAAATGGTATGAGGCATTTGAATGTAGTGTTGAAGGTCTAACAACATACGAAAATATTTGTGAAAGCCAACAGAAACGTAGAAATGATTATGAGACTTTGGATAAGACAAGTCTTACTATGGGCGAGGCAACATCACAGCTTATAATAAAAGTTAAAAATGGAGTGATTGTAGAAATATATTTAAATTCTGTACTATAGTTGATAACTCCTCAGAAGAAAGAATAAATATTTGGTGAGATAAATATATAGGACTGTCGTTATAAGTGATTCACACTGAGACGACAGTCTTTTTAGATTAAAAAAATGTTTGTTGTTAGTTTTGACGCTAAAATGGTTAATTATGTCACTTTGGTTTCACTTTTGATTTTTGTGTGGTAGTGTGACTAATAGGTTGGAAAATGTTAATTGTTTTTAACTTCTAAACTTCTCAAAGAAAATCATATCTATGATTTTTAGATTTACCAATAATGCAAAGTGAAAAGGAGGAACTGTGATTTATGAAAACAAAACTAACAAAGAAGATTACAACAGTTGCTTTAGTGGCGGGACTTGCTATGGGCAGTTTTGTCGGAATGCACGGTGTAAATAATGTTCATGCAGAAAGCATCGATAGTAATGCTATTACTATTGATAAAATTGAGGATGTAAAAAAAGCGGCCTCTACTTCAGTAGTCACGATTAAAGATTATATTGATTGGAATAATTTTGCAACACAGTGTGGCAGCTCAAATGATTATTATTCTGGCACAACGGTTAAACTGGCCAATGATATATCATTCGATGGTGTGTCACAGAATAACTTTAATAGAGTGGATCGTTTTGAAGGTACATTTGATGGGTGTGGACATAGTATATCGGGTATGATAAGTACAGGCGGCGGTGGTCTTTTTAATTATGTAACGAATGGGGCAGTAATAAAAAATGTCACAGTAGATAAATCTGATATTAGATCTGAAATCAAAGAAGATATAGGAGCTATTGCAAATATAAATAGTGGAACAATCAATAACTGTCATGTAAAGGGTTCTAAAATAGTTAATCCATATAAATATCAAAATTATTATTATCTTGTTGGAGGAATAGCTGGAGAAAATGAAGGTGGTATTATAAAAAACTGTACGATTGCTTCTAATGTAGATATAAAGGGTGATTCATATACTGGAGGTATCTGTGGAGGAGCTATTTTAAATTCAGGAAAAATAAATAATTGTGCTAATATGGGCAGTGTTACCGGACGTTATGCCGGAGGGATTGCGGGATACATTGGAGAAATTAATAATAGTTACAATGTAGGAAAGGTAACGAATAGTAATACAGGAAAAATGGGCGCTGCTATTGCTTATAAAGCAACAGGTGTAGTATTCAATTGTTATTACAGTAATGAATCCTCTGAGCTTTCTGTTTTTGATGCAGGTTCCTCTTCTAACAGGATTGAACATTTCAAAGCATCTGAAATGCAGACGGCAGCCTTCTGCTCAAAATTAAATGCTAATCGTGGAACAAATAAAGACTGGTTTGAATGGGAAAGAACTACCAACTCAGCTTATCCTGTTATTGTAAAACTAAAAGATATTGGAAAATGTAATATAAAACTAAATGCTTCAAATGTTACTTACACAGGTGAAGATATAACTCCTGCTGTTACAGTAACCGAAGGTGGAAAAACACTTGTTAAAGATACAGATTATACCGTAACATATTCAAATAACAAAGAAATCGGAACTGCAAAAGCAATAATTGAAGGAACTGGAATGTACATGAATAGTATAGAGAGCACATTCCAAATTGTAAAAGGTAATCCAGTTATTTCTTGGTCACAGCCGAAGGCATCTTATGTTGCTGGAGCTAACGGATTTAATCTGAATGTACAGGCAACAAAAGGAGAAACAGGAGTTATAAGCTATTCAAGCTCAAATTCAAAGGTGGTATCTGTTTATTCAAATGGCTATGTTTCCATTAATGGTCCTGGAAAAGCAGTAATTACAGTTAAGACATCAGGGGATGAACATTGGAAGGGAACTATTAAAAAGGCTACCATCTTAGTGAAACCGGCAAAACCGGCAAAATTAATGGTTCGACCTGGAAAAAGAATGATTACTATTTCCTGGAAAAAGGCATCTAGAGTTTCTGGTTATGAATATCAGTATAGCCTTAAAAAGAACTTTGCAGGAGCTAAAAAGATAAATACCAAAACAGGAAAGGCAGTTGTAAAGAAGCTAAAAAGGGGAAAAAAGTACTATGTTCGTGTCAGAGCATATAAGTTAGTTAATGGAAAGAAGGTTTATTCTGCATGGTCAAAATCAAGTGTCAAAGTTAAGTAATAAATCTTGTTTATTATGGAAAAGTGAGAAATGATGTGCTACATTTATCATGTTGTTTCTGTCAATTAATTATTTCAGTATTATTATAGTCAGGTGTGTCAGTTGGTGATAACAAGTGACACACCTTTGACATATTAAAATTTTGGAGGAATATGATATGTTAAAGCAGAATAAAAATGTAGCATATTTGTTTAAATCTGGTTTGTTAGGAACTGCAGTTGCATTAGCAGTTGGTGGAATTCTTAATGGTGGCCTTTCAGCAATGGTCAGCATTTGTAGTTTTAATTCAAATCAAAAAACATATGGTTATATCAGTCAGGTTTATGCAGCAGAAGCTTCTGAGAATTCTACTCCTGATGGGATATATCGTTCTCAGGATGGCTGCTGGTATTATGCTTTTAGAACAGATCTGCTGGGGGTTAATGGTGTATATAATGATGGCTCTATTGATTCTGATGAGATAGTTATTACAGGCCATTCGATTGATGAGAATGCCCCTTTTACTACTGAAACCTATATGGAAGGAGAGGAAGAAAAAACAAGATTTGTTATTCCATCTTCAATAGATGGTTATAGAGTTACAGCTATAGGATATCCTGTAAATAATTGTTATTATAATCCACTAACTGAGCCGGATAAGTTCAAGCCTTTCGAATGTGGAATTCAGAATATTGATACTTATGATGAGGTTATAATTCCTAGAGGAATTGATACTATTTATCAGAAATGCTTTTATAACAGTGGATTTAAATCAATAGTAATTCCGGAAGGCGTAAAATATATCGGGGAGAGTGCATTTTTCTATGATATAAATCTTGAAAATATTACATTCCCTAGATCTATTGAATATATTGGAGAGAGAGCTTTTAGAAAAACAGCATGGCTGGAAAATATGAGAATCAGAAGTACACAACATCTTGTTATGATAAATGATATTCTGATTGATGGTATTGCGGCTGCTGGAAATGTTTCAATACCACAACATATTACTAAGATTGCAGGATGGGCGTTTTATGGAAATGGCACAAGTGACGATGATGCACCATCACAGCTTTCCTCGGTTACAATTCCTGATTCTGTAGTAGAAATTGGTGACTATGCATTTGCTGAGTGCCGTAATCTAAATAGTGTTTCTATTGGTACAGGTCTTGAAAAAATGGGACAGTTATGTTTTTCAAGAAGTGGGATAGAGGAAATAGTACTTCCTAAAAAACTTACAGAAGCCGGTGCGGGTATTTGTTATCAGTGCAAATCATTAAAGAAAGTAACCGTTGGTACTGGACTTATAGAACTCCCGTATGCAAGCTTTCAGTCATGTACAGCGCTTGAAAGTATTTCACTTCCAGAAACTCTGATAGCTATTAATCCTCAATGTTTCTGGGGGTGTTCATCTCTTAAGGAAATCAGCATCCCTAAAAATGTGGAATATATTGGAAAAGTTGCATTTAAGAATTGTGTCAGCTTGACAAAGATTATACTTCCTGAAAAACTTGAAGAAATTGGAAATGACGCATTTATGACAAATGCAGATTCTGAAAAAATCGTACTTACTGTTCCGGAAGCAATGACAGATATTTCAGGCTTTGGATTCTTGGAAATGGATTATATCACTTTTCGTGTTTTAGCTGGTGGAGCGGTTCAGAAATATCTCGATGAAAATGAAGTTCCAACATATCAGACCTACATGAAGGGAATGCAGGACATTTATGAAGGTACAGTTAATATTACGAATAATAACATTACTAACAATACTACAAATAACAATATAACTAATATTGATAATTCTGTAACGAATAATATTACAAATAATAATACGACGACAAACAATAAAACTGATAATTCAAATACAAATATCATAAATAATAACAACTCAAATAACAAAACTGATAATTCAAAGCATATTGTAAAAGGTGCAGGAGAAGAACACATTGCAGGTATCTCATTCACGTATAAGAATATGAAATATGAGATAAATGATGATGAGATTTCTGTTACATTAGTTGGTCCTGCAAAGAGTAAAAGGAATAAGATTAAGAAACTTGCTATTCCGGCTACTGTAAAATATGGAAAGACAAAACTCAAAGTTACTAAGGTTGATGATAATGCTTGTAAGGAAATGAAGAATCTTAAAACTGTTGTTATTGGGAAAAATGTAGAAGTGATTGGAAATAAGAGTTTTGCATCTTGCAAAAACCTGACTAAGGTTCTTACTGATAAGGGACTTAATGAGATCGGTGACAGGGCATTTATTAATTGTACATCTCTTAAAAATGTGACATTGGGGAAGAACGTTGAAAAAATAGGAATTAAGGCGTTTTACGGAGATAAAAAGATAAAAGTTATTACTTTTAAAAATTTGAAAAAATTAAAAAATGTTGGAAAAGCAGCATTTGATCTTAGAAGTAAGAAAACAGTTAATGAACTTAAAAAAGATATTGAATGGCAAAAGGATTTGAAAAAATATTTAATGGATTCAGGGGTTATTGTTAATACAAAATAATAATTTGGAGTTAAGTGTGAGCAGACAAGTAATTAGTCCAGGGACTGTTATTCATGAAAGATACAAAATTGAAGAACAGATTAGTTCTGGAGGATTTTCAATTACATATAAAGCAATTGACCAACAGAGTGAACTGTGTGTTGCGATTAAGCAGTTTTCCCCAGCTGATACCAGTCTTGATTTTGAACATGAAAAAGACAGATTCTTAAGAGAAGGAAATGTTCTTAGAGAGGTGGATTATCTTGAGGGACTGGTTGCGGTTAGAGATATTTTTGAGGAAATGGATACAGCTTTTCTTGTAGAAGATTTTGTGGAGGGGATAACACTTAGGAAGTATATAAGTCAGTATGGCACATTTTCCTGGGATGATCTTATCAAACTTGTTACCCCGGTTGTAAAATCCTGTACCAAAATTCATAGACGAGGAATAATTCATTCAGATATTAGTCCGGATAATATGATAATTGGTTTAGATAACAAGCTGTATCTGATTGATTTTGGAGCGGCTCAGCGAATCAATTCAAGAAGTGAGAGAACGGTTATTGTAAAATCAGGATATACTCCCATTGAACAGTACTATAGTGATGGTAGTATAAGTGATGGAAGGATTGGTCCGTGGACTGATGTTTATTCCTTTGCCGCAACACTTTATCTTGCTTTGACTGGAAATAAACCAAGAGATTCTGTTGAAAGGTTAAGTGAAAACGGAAAGCTTGGACAAGATATCACAAAAGAAGAACAATGCTTATCTGCAGTACTCAGTCCTTGGCAGGTGGATGTGATATTACGCGGAATGGCTATCAAAAAGTCTGACCGTTATAGTGATATGGAGCAGTTTTGTGAGGCTCTTCTTTTTGGAAATAATGCATCTAATACAGATGATATGACAAGGGTTGTAAGAAAGAATAAATCTGTTTCAAAAAGAAATAATTTTATTCTTGGCTTTTTAATATGTGCAATGTTAATTACCATGCTTATGACAGGCTACCATTTTAGAGACAAGTTTAATTATAAATCAAGTCAGAATGTTCAGACGACAACTACAGAAGAAAAAAGTGTTTCTGAAGACAAGTCAAAGATGGTAGAAAGTGAGAGTAAAAGCGAGAACAAAAGTAATAGTTTAGATAGCAGCAAAAATAACAGCAAAAATGAAGTGACTACGGAAGAAAAAACTACGGCAATTAAGAATGAGATAAAGGAATCATCTCCATCAACTGAAACTACAGATTCAACAACATATAATAATGATATAGCGTCAGAACCGGATAATAGCATAGCTGAAGATCCGACAACAGAAGATTTTCTTGAAGATGATACTTCGCAACCTGATTCATATTCAGAAACTGATAGTGAAAAAAACGATGAAAGTTCAGATCAGGATGATGGCCGTTTAAATCAGGATGATGGCCGCTTAAATCAGGATGATGGTCGCTTAAATCAGGATTGAATGAGGTATGAAATATGGTTGGTAAAAATATAAAAAAGAATGCAAACCTAAATTATCTCAGTATTCTAAAGAGAGGTGAAACTATTAGAATACCACTCGAGGAAGTTATTTATATTGAAAGTAATGCCAGAAAACTAATTATCCATACTGCTGATGAGATTTTTGAATATAATGACAAAATAAGCAATCTGGCGGAGGTATTGGAACCAGAGGGATTTATCCGATGTCACCAGAGCTATCTTGTTAATCTTTCAGCAATATCAAGCATAAGATATGATGAGCTTATTGTAAATGGTAAGGCAATTAGGATTAGCAGAAAATATAGAGATGATGTCAAAAAAGCTGTTGGAATTTCACAGAATAAAAGCAAAGGTAGTGTCGCAGGGAATAGAAATGACAGTATTGGTATTATCAAATGTGTTTTAGGTCCTTATGCCGGCAAGCAGTGGAATATATATACTGACAAGGAACTCATTGTTGGCAGAAGTGGAGACTTGGCAGATATAGTGATTAATCTTCCGACAATAAGTAGAAAACATTTAAGTGTGGTTTATCATTATGATAAAAAGGTTTATGAAGTAATGGATATGTCGGCAAATGGTACATTTGTGGAAGATGACATACGACTTGAAAAAGGGCAGCATTATGAAATCGGATGCGGTGAAAAATTGATTCTTGGTGATAATGTGATAGTGTTGAAGCTTGTTTAAAATATTCATGTTTTAGTGACTTCGACTGTCACATAATGGGGAACGATTATGAAACTTATTAAATGTAAAAATGGACATATATATGATGCAGACAAATTGGCAAGCTGTCCACATTGTCCTGGCAACATAACTAATATAGATAATATATTTGATACCTTTGGAAAGAATCAGGAGAATGTTTCGACAGAGATTTCTGATTCTGAGAATCGTGACAAATTATTAAGAAAAGGTGTGGGCGTTCTTGTGATTACCAAAGGAAAAAGCGTAGGAAAAGCGTTCGTAATTTATGAAGGGAAGAATACAATTGGCAGAGAGCAGAATATGGATATTCCTTTGATAAATGAAGACACAGTGGCAAGAAATGGACACGCTGTGCTGACTTGTAGTAGCTCTAAAACGGATGTTATGAATTATAATATATTTCCCACAAAAAATGACCGCTCAGTTTATATAAATGGAAAAGAGATTAAAGGACAGGAATGCCTTAAGGACAGAGATGTCATAAATATAGGCGAGGTTGAACTCGTTCTTGTAACTTATGGAGATGTATATCTTTAATGCTTCCACTTAAAATATATAAAATAAAGTTCTGCCTGTATGAATTCTGAGTTAACCGTGAATAGTAACAAAAGCCTTGTATATATTTACTGAAAATGAATATAAAAATTGACTTATTTGCCCTAATCTGTTACACTTTTGTACAATATTGCGGAGGGAGATTTTAGTAATGTCAAATGTGATTGTAGAGGCGCTGAGACAGGGGGACTACTCCGACAAGATACTTCATGATGCGCTTCTTCTTAAAGATGGTGAAGAAAATGAGCTTTTTGAACTGGCACAGGCCAGAAGAAAGGAATGTTTTCCTGATAACAGAGCTCAGTCAAGAAGTGTTATAGAGATTTCAAATATATGTAGACAGCATTGTCGTTATTGTTCAATAGGAAGTAAAGCCCAGAAGCTGAATTATTCTCTGGATGCAAACCAGATGGAGATGCTGATGGATTATCTCTATAAATGTGGAAGAAGAGTTATTCTCCTTCAGTCAGGAGAGAACCCAAGTAAGGCATTTATCAGAGATGTTATAGCAGCTGTTGAGAAGATAAAAGAAAAGTACGAAGATCTCAGAATCATTCTCTGTATGGGTGACCTTTCAAGAGAGCAGTATCAGGATCTTTATAATGCAGGTGCCACAGATTATGTAATCAAGTTTGAGGCATCAAATGAAGAACTTTTCAAATACTGCAAGCCTAATGACAGCCTCAGCAGAAGACTTGGCTGCATCAATGATCTTTACGAGATAGGTTATCGTGTAAGTTCAGGAAATATTGTTGGTCTTCCTAGACAGACAATAGATGATCTTGTAAGTGACCTTAAGCTTGTGCACGATCTTCCACTCAAGATGAACAGTACAACAATATTTGTTCCAGCTGAGAATTCTGATTTTGCAAATGAACCAGCGGGAGATCCTAATCTTACACTCAATATGATGGCTATCATGAGAATAATGAATCCGGACAGACTTATGCCTACTACAAGCTCACTTGAGAAAATGATTCCGGACGGACAGTATCTCGGTCTCCTTGCAGGAGCTAATACTGTAACCATACATGATGGAACACCAGAAGAACTGCAGGAATATTTCCCAATATATTCAACACATCGTGTAAGACCACAGATAGAGCATTTCAGAGATATCCTGAAAAGAGCAGGAATGACTGCAGATATCTGTGAACAGTAACTAAAGAATAGATATAAGAGGGGAGAAGTATTATGGAGAAAGTGGTAAACTTTTTAAAAGAAGCAGGAACATATTATCTTGCTACAGTTGATGGGGATCAGCCAAGAGTAAGACCATTTGGAACAGCTCATGTTTTTGAAGGAAAGCTTTATATCCAGACTGGAAAGGTTAAGGATGTATCAAAACAGCTTCATGCTAATCCAAAGGCAGAGATTTGTGTATTTAAGGATGGTGTATGGCTTCGTGTATGCGGAGAGTTGATTGCGGATGAAAGAAGAGAAGCTAAGGCTTCAATGCTGGATGCATATCCACAGCTTAGAAATATGTATTCAGAGGATGATGATAACACTGAGGTATTCTATTTCCAGAATGCAACAGCAACCTTCAGTTCTTTCACTTCAGCACCTGAAGTTATAGATTTATAAATTCTTGGGAAAATTAAGGCCGGTGTCGCAGGACACCGGCTGTTTTTAATTTTTGGTATGGAGTTTTCTGAAATCCTTTGGAGTATACCCAGTTGTTTCCCTGAAAATCTTATTAAAGGTGGTAGTTGACTGAAAACCAGCTTCAAAGGCACAGTCGGTTATAGATATTCTCTCATTTGCAAGAAGATTTATAGCCTTCTGAACACGTAGATTGGATAGATAAGCTGGGAAAGTCATGTGCATATATTCTTTAAACAGCTTTGAAAAATAAAATGCACTTATACCAATCGCGTTAGCTACCTCAGACTGAGAGATATCTTCATCCGAATGCTCAGCTATATAGTTACAGGCTGAACGAACATATCCCCACGCAGTATCTGAGAATTTTTCATTTCCGATAAGCTCACGATGCTCCTGCATGATGTATTCTCCAAGAAGCAGGAGAATGTTGTAAACCTTTATCTTACATTTTGTTTCAACAAAATACTGACTGCTGTGATAGATGTCCCGAAGCTCGTATAAATAATCTGAAACCTGCTTAACAAGCTTCGGCTCCTTTTCCCTGGAAAGGTGATGACATTTGCTCAGGAATCTTATAGCAGTTGCAATGTCAGTATTATTCTCAATAAGATTAGAAGAAAACTGCAGAAGGATGTATGAATCATCAGGTGCAGCGATAATCTCATGAATCTCCCTAGGCCAGATAAAAAGAATATCCCCTTTTGAAGCAGAATATGTTTCATCATTGATCTTATATGTGACTCCATTTTTCAAAGTGATAATGAATTCAGCTGAGTCATGCCAATGGGAATGAAAACTATT
>JAILEL010000020.1 GCA_024687845.1 Eubacterium sp. | reverse complement strand
GAGGAAAGAGATGCAGTTCTTACTGACGAAGAGAATAGAGCTGAAGCTTTATATGAGATGATGGAAGGTTCAGCTTATTATGTTGAATCAAAGGCAGTAAGCTATGAAAATGGTGAAGCGGTTTATAGAAAGAATTACCTGGATACAGCTTCAGAATACGCAGATGGAAATGCAAAATATTACCATCATGGAATGCTTGAATGCATGCTTCTGGATCAGCTGAATCCAGAGTGGAAGACATCATACAGCTTTGACAGAACACTGGACGAAGTCATAGCAGAATATGTAAACAAGTAGCAAAGGAGTAATTATGGAGTATACAGTATTAGGTGCGGACGACGAAGTAGAAATACTTGATTCGCTGGAATTATTTTTAAATAAAGAAGGAATAAGACTTATTAAGGCTGATAATGGAATATCAGCCTTAGAGCTGTTTAAAGCAGAAAATCCACATATGGTTCTGCTGGATGTTATGATGCCAGGAATGGATGGATTTACAGTACTTAGAAAAATTAGAGAAGAGAGTCATGTTCCTGCTATCATGATCACTGCTAAAAGTGAAGACTATGATAAGATACTGGGACTGGAACTGGGAGCGGATGATTATATATCAAAACCATTTAATCCCATGGAGGTTGTGGCAAGAATAAAAGCTCAGCTAAGGAGAAATTATGATTACCATGAAGCTGCATCAACTAAAGTATATAGTGCATTTGGTATAGAACTGGACGCTGATGCGAAGTCAGTAAAGAGAGATGGCGAGGCAGTACTGCTTACAGGAACAGAGTATAAGATCCTGGAGCTTCTTATGTCCAATGCCGGTAGAATTTATACCAAGCAGCAGATATTTGAGTATGCCTGGGAAGGTGAATATATAGCAGATGACAGCACTATAATGGTACATATCAGTAATCTCAGAAATAAACTGAAGAGAGCAGATGATGATACAGTAATAATCAAAACGGTAAAAGGTCTCGGGTATAAATTCGAGAAAGAAAATTAATTCATATTATTTCAGAAAAAACAAATCTGTAAATGATTTTATTAATATTTCCTATATGAGAGAAAGCATGATCAAAATATGAAAGAAAAAAGAAAACACCAAAAGAGTATATTTTCCCGACTTGTAATAAGTTATATCCTATTTCTTGTCGGATCGCTTATCATTTTTTTAGTAATGATATTCTTTGTTTTGGCTCTTGTATCTAAAGGCTCTATTAATAACCTTTCTCCACAGAGCGTGGTTAATACTGATGGAACTCTAAATGATCTGGATACTCTTAGTAGTATAGGTGGCTGGGTAGAAGAACTGGATAGTGAAGGAAATGTGATAAATGTTGTAGGGGACAGGAAGATAGAGAAGGAAAGCTACAGCTATGAAGAACTGTCAAGTATTCTTGATCTGGGATATGTGAAATATAATGGAAATGGAATTGATGTCACAGAGACAAAGAATGAGGAAGCAAACAAGTATTCAGCCATAGTAAGATACGCTGGAAGTCCTAAGAGGATTTTTCTGGTATGTTATCCTGGTAACAGGATATCAATTAGAGCAACATATATGATATCTGGTGAGACGAATAATAATGCACTTATTTTTATTGCAGTAATGGTGGCACTTTTCTTACTTGAAGTACTTCTGATAAGTAATTATCTGAAGCGTCACATTGATAAGCCCCTTAAACTTCTCATGCAGGGAATGGATGAGGTTAGTGAAGGAAAGCGGGATGTGGTTCTAGACTATAAAACTGATAAGGAATTCGAAGATATCAGGGATAGATTTAATCTTATGGCTGAGAAGCTTAAAGAGAGCGAAAATGAGAAACATAAACTCCAGCAGAACCGGAATCAGATGCTCCTTGAATTGGCACATGATATCAAGAACCCTGTTGCGTCTATAAAGAGCAGTGTTAGTGCCCTGGAAGAAGGGTTGGTGGCTGAGGATAAGAAGAACGATTATTATAGACGAATAGATATGAAGGCAGAAAGAATCAGAACTCTAATTGAGGATATGAATACAAGTCTTAAAATGGAGAGTGATGATTATAAGCTTAGTCTTGAAAAAGCAGATGTATGCGAGATCGTTCGTAGAATATGTGTTGAATTCTATGAGGATATAACTGAAACAGGTAAGGATTTTGATGTAGATATTCCAGAGGAATCCTTCTATTCTGAAGTGGATGTTCAGCTCTTTGGTAGAGTTATTAATAATCTTCTTGCAAATGCAAACAAGTATAATAGCACAGGAAAGAACATTTGCGTAAGTGTGAAAAAGGACGCGGATCAGATAGTAGTTGAAGTGGAAGATGATGGAGAAGCCATAGCGGAAGAGTTTGTACCGAGGTTGTTTGAAGCCTTTTCAAGAGGGGATTCCACAAGAAAAACTGATGGTGGTACAGGGCTTGGGCTTGCTATAGCTCATAAGATTATAGAGAAACATAAAGGAACCCTGAATTATGTAAGGGCAGAAGAGAAAAATATCTTTATTATCCGAATCTTGTAGTCTCGAGTTTATATATAATAAAAGATGAGGTTGTTAAAAATGGAATAATAAGATAATTTCATATTGTAGAAGATCTTATCACGAAGGCGTTTATTAAATCAGCAAGGGCGTTTGGAAGCTGAACTAAGGGAAAATGGTATGGAGTATAGAGTAGTAAATGAAAATGATATTCCGGCTCTGGCAGAAGCTATGTCCAGCTCATATTCAGAAGAACCATGGAATGAGAAATGGAAAAGCGATAGAGCCGAGAGACGAATTAGATCAATTCTGGTGGGCTTTGAGTCTCTGGGAGTGGCTGCATTTGAAGACGATAAGCTAATAGGCGCAGCTCTTGGCTTTGTTGATCCTTATGCAGATGAAGACTTCTTTTTTATATCTGAACTATTTGTTATTCCTGAGTGGAAGAAATGTGGAGTGGGAAAGCAGCTCCTTGCAGAACTTGAAATCCATCTGAAAGAGAAAGGAATCAGTGTAGTGGAACTGATATCCATCAATGAGAACTGGGAGTTCTATGCAAAATGCGGGATTGTTAACGATGAGGGTGTAACAGTTCTTGGAAAGCAGATATAGTTATACAAGGGTTCACATTCATTTTATTTTGTATAAAGCAAAAAGCGCAAATAAAAAAGTTGTAAAATATTTAAAGGAGGCTGAAGTTTCATCTAGAGGTTTTACTCGAGTGCCAGATATAGAATATCAGAATGATAGCTCAAGGTAAAGATTGGGAGCTAAGTAATGGGTAAAAAAGTAAAAGTATGAAATGAATTATCATTTTGGAGATAAAATGAATATAGTAAATACGATAATAACTGAAAAGCCTGTAAACAAGCTGGAATATATCTGTTCTGAATTTGTTACTCGATCTCAGGATATTCTGAAAGATAATCTGATAGGTGTTTATCTGCATGGATCCTCAGTAATGGGATGCTTTAATCCAGCAAAAAGTGACATAGATTTAATTGTGGTGACCGAAGGGAAAATGTCAGATGCCGAAAAACGAAAGTACATGGATATGGTTGTGGAGCTGAATAATCTTGGGATGGCTAAGGGTATTGAGATGAGCATTGTTCTGAAGAAGGACTGTAATCCATTTGAATATCCTACACCATTTGATCTGCATTTTTCGGAAGCTCATACCAAATGGTATTCAGACAATCCAGAAGACTATATCAATAAAATGAATGGAACAGATGCAGATCTGGCGGCACATTTTACCGTAATTAGAAAAAGAGGGAAATGTCTCTATGGATTACCGATTGAACAGGTATTTGGAGATATTCCGAAAGGAGATTACTTTGATTCAATCTGGAAAGATATAGCAGAGGCTAGGGATGACATACAGGAAGATACAATGTATATTGCGCTGAATCTTGCTAGAGTTCTAGCGTACAAAAGAGAGGAACTGGTTCTCTCAAAGAAGGAAGGTGGAGAGTGGGCTTTGGATAAACTTCCAGAAGAATTCCTCCCGCTTATAAATGAGGCTCTAAATGAATACGCAGTGGGTACTAATGGCAAGTATGATATGGAATGCGCTGTAAGGTATGCAGAATATATGCTGAAGGAAATAGAAGATGAATAAAAGAATAAAAAATGTTGCAATAGTAAGCCTTTCAAGTGGTTTGCTGGGTGAAGATTTTATAAAGTTTGAAACAGAAATTGGCTTCCAAAGACTTAAGGATTTGGGATTAAATGTAAAATGTATGCCGAATGCTCTTAAGGGTATTAAATATCTTGAAGAGCATCCGGAAAAAAGGGCGGAAGATCTTATAGAAGCTTTTCGAGATGCAGAAATAGATATGATACTCACGGCTATAGGAGGAGATGATACTTACAGGCTTCTGCCGTATCTGTTTGAGGATAACTCCTTAGCTGATGTAGTAAGTGACAAGGTGTTTCTGGGATTTTCTGATACTACAATTAATCATTTT
>JAILEL010000454.1 GCA_024687845.1 Eubacterium sp. | reverse complement strand
CCCGATGTATGTTGTCGCCAAGCTCAGATTAATATACAGCGCTGCTTCGCAGCTACTAATCGAAACAAAAATCAGCCCTATGCAAGCAAGCTTGCAGGGCTGATTTTATTCCGATTGGTCACTACGTGACCGCTATATATTAATCTGAGTCTGGCTCTGTATCACTCATATTCGAGGGTGGACTAGTGATACATACCATATGTAGTATCTGACAATATAATTCACCTACCATATATATACAGATTATTCATATTATCTAGCTTTACCAAACATATTGCTGTCAAAATGCTGTCATTAGATGATTATATTTTCATACCATTTCGGTTTGTTTTTTGATAATAGATATAGCTTTCCTCTTCTATATATTGCAAACCTTCTAAAATTTTCTGTATTATCATACAGTATCGCCACATCCGTCAAAGGTATAACATCTTTAAGATTACTAAAACTTTGTACATATCTCCTATCCACATCGGAGTCAGGAATACCATGTCCTCCATTCAATACTCTTTCTTTGATTCTTTCCTTTGCAATATCCGGAGAGTCAACACCTACATAATGCATTTCAACTATATATCCAAGCTCTTTACTTTTTATGATATTTCTTATAATACTATTCCCACACAGAGTAGTTTCCTGATTAAAAGTCTCTCCCATTTCAAGATATTGTCTTATTCTGCTTACAGCTATCTTTCCAGCCTTAGCAACATCTACAGAATTCTTCCAACTACCAAATTCTTTTACAATTTCATCAGAATTGACTCTTTTCATATTTTCCAAACCTGAAAGAGTCTGATATAAGGTTGATTTCCCCGCACCATTTACTCCCGCAAAAATGATATACTTCTTCATTAGAACAGATGCTCCTTAATAACCTGTTGCTGCTTCTTTTGAAGCAGAAAGTCTCCGACAAGTTCAAAAAACTCCCTTTCTTCTTCGTCTCTTGCTTCCATTACAAGTTGTAAGGTATCATCAGGACTAAGTCCTTTAATCTGTTTATATATATCAAAATATTTTTTTGTATCACACATAAAATATCACCCCTCCCAAAAATCTAAAATAATTATACAACTGAATTATCTTTATACAAACTATTATTTTTTATAACACTAAACTATCAAAACCTGATACAACTTTATAAGCACAACTCAATTATCCTTTCCGCAAGATTCTTGCCAGCATTTGTATCACTTGGTGATCCAGCCACAGTTATTTTGTAACGTTCATCACCATAATAGCAATAAACATAATGATTACTGGATGATTTCAGTTCAAATCCTATGCGTCCCAGAACTCCTTTTATGTTCTGATGTTTTCTATATCCATTAATCTTACTCATTATTTCTTTTTTCTTATCTTCTTGAGAATAATTAAACTCATTAAATGTCAATAACTTATCATATATCATTTCAAGATCTGACCCCTCATATATTACATCATATATCACATCCTTGAACTCACCATCATAAAATTCAAACGCATCCGGATAATAGATCAGCCCATCAGAATCATATTCAATCTCATCAAGATAGTCATTATATTGTAGTATTATTTCTAGCAATTCATATCTTCTGAACTCCCTGTTTAGTCCATGATATATGTTACTTATATAATCAATCAACTTATCCTTTATAAGTTTTTTTACAGATACTTCTTTGTATATCTCCGGTAAGGCAAACAGACTCTTAGGAAGCGAACCATAAAAGATACTCATAACTTTTGAATCCGCTTTTTTTACTCTAGCCCCACCTAGGATATTTATCATCATATCCTTCTGTCTTATTTTTTCTTCATAATCACTAGTCAGCCTCTTCTTTTCAAATTCATAAATCTGAGCATCATTCTGAAGCTTTTCATATCTACATTTATAATCATTTAATAAAGTCTGACTATTGTGAAATTTGATTTTAAATTCATCAATTCGTTTCTTTGTTTCTTTATCCAATTCACCTAGCTTTATAGTAAGATCATTAATTGTCTGCTCTTTTTCTTGAACAAGATTTTCTAATTCATCAACAACTTCTTTTGTATGATTTTCGCCTTCAATACTGTAATATTCCTTTTTTAGTTCTCGATAAAATTTTACCGGAGAAAAAGAGAACACCTTCCTGACGCTATATTTTTTTGAAAGTTTCTCCATTTTCAAAAGAGCATTTTCATCTTCCTCTGAATCACTGATAAAAGAATAAACCGGCTCATCTGGCAAACCAGTATCAGCATCTATATCCTTATGAAATATTATGCATTCATCTTTTAATACATCACCATATTCAGAACAATGTAACTTTTTGTGCTGAAAAATCCAATCTGTCACATCATCACTTAACACAACAACGTGTGCATACCCCAGCAAGCTGTATGACAAATGATTAATATCCGCCTTTAATTCTATTCTTTCCCCTTCAATATATCTGATTGAAATATATGAAGTCTCATATACTTTATGAGGGCAGATGATTATTGGCATTTGTCTTATTTTATTAAGAAATAATTCCTTAATAAAAGCATCCGAATTATCCTTATCCACAGTTATTGCTTTCCCTATAACTTCATCATCTATATACTCCTTTAAAAACTGGAATTGCTTATTTACTCCATGTTCACAAATTTCCAGTTCTCTGTCTAAATAAATGGATTTAATAAATGCAGGTCTGAAAGAAACAGCATCTCTGTTATTATTTATCGGTTCTTTACATGTTATCTTAACAGCAAGAGAAATAATTGAATCTTCACAGTTTTTTAATCCAATGTCAGTAATAAATGATCGACCATATATACTTGAAGAATCAGCCATAGAGCCACTTTTAAACTCAGCCCTATTATCCGGTTCATCTATCCTCATCGCCCAGCTATTTTCTTCTTCAAGATTAAATAGCCTTATATCCATCTGGGAAGTAATTTTAAAACCAAACATATCCTTTATATCAAAAGATTTGTAATTTGATGGAAACGGATATTTTTTTAACTCGGATATGGCATCAGAAGTATCACCAATCCGTCCCTTAAGCCATTCTATAATAATTAAAAACACCTTTTTATAAACATCGATATTACTCAAAGAATCAGAATATATATCAAAGCAAGCCTGATATGTCGCATATTGCTTATGTTGAACGATACTTGTTTTGGCCATAATTTTATACCTCTGTATTCAAATTATTTATAACTTGCATCAAGGTGTAACATATAAACAATATTTTAACATAAAAACAGCGCTAGCTAAATATCTTAAATGCGCTGTTTTTTCATTTATAATATAGCATTTTCATATTATTTTACTTTTCTACATATATAACTGTATCATTATCATATGCAGTAACCTGACCATTATCCTGTTCTACTATTATAACGTCCGAATCATCACTACTACGTACAACATATCCCCCATAATCACCGTCTATCGAATAATAAATTCTGTCACCAAAACACAGCTGTGATATTTTACACTCTTTTCTACTCATAACTCCCCTTTTCTTCCATTAATTCATATTTTTCTCAAATACTTATCCAACCTATATCTGAATTTGTTTCAAGTATTTTCTGGGAACCTTTTCTGTAAGAACGACATTATTATCTGAAATATAAAACTTGTAACCATCTTTAAGCATCTTTTGACAGTCAATCTCAAATATAATTAAGTTACTGATATATTTAGCATGTCGCATCCCAACAGATTTCGCAGTTTCTATGTCCTGAGACAAATGAACATATTGTCTATTCTTGGATATCAAGCCCTTCTTATTGATACCATCCATAAACTTTAAAGCAGTACCATGATACAGTGGGCATGATGGGATTAATTCTTTAAACTTTATTTTCACATAGCTTACACTGTGTCCCTGATTTGCTCTGATTCTTGTCTTATCTTTATTAAATGAATATCTTTGTTTATTATCGTTACTAACAATTTCTTCTAATGTTCCAAAATCAATCTCTAAAGCTTTTAGCAATGAATCTACATCTGTAAATCCATCTGAATCCAGCTTAAGATTTCCTTTTTCGGGTTTATGCCGAAGTAACATTGCCATATATTTACTTTTTTCTGTCTGATTCATAAATGACTCCTTTCCATATAAATTAAATATAGTCAAAAGCCTTAAGAGTCTTCAAATAGCAGGTCATATTGGGACGCTTGCTTTTACTTCTGAACACCGGATAATCAGTACCTTCTTTTACCCTCATGATAGCGGCACATACGCCTGCACTACGAGATATTCCACCTTCGCAATGTACTATTATTGTATCGACGTTATCATACCATTTATTTACAAAACTAACTATTTTTTTTGCATTTGAATCCTCCTGCATACACTGTGACGGCTTATAGCTTACATCAAAACTCATAATTTTATATCTGTCTATCTGTTCTTTTGAAAGTTCATACATATTAGGTACCCCCTTAATTTTTCGATTCCTCAATTACACTTCTCTTTATCTTCTCCAGTTCCATAATTCTGCAGTACCGTGTAAATTCCATTCCCATTTCATAGTAAGCCTTTTTCTTTTCATCTTCCTCAGGATATATTTCTTCTATCGGAATACCTAACTCTTCACTTAATTTTTCACGATCAATTAATTGTTCTAGATGCACTTCAATCTCTTTCATAGCTTCAGCCAGTTTTTCTATTTCTTCAGCCAAATGTTCCTGTTCAAATCCAAAAGAAGACATCTGAAATAAAAAATCAACAACAAAATCCATAATATTATCCTGAGTAAGCTTCGTGTCTGCCACTAAAAATCCAAGTGTCTCTTTCTGTTCTGTGAATTCATATGAGTAAGTTTTTATTTTTGATAAATTATCTTCATTTATAAGTTCCTTCAGATAAACAAGATTCACAGCATATCCTAATAATCTGTCATCACTCGTAGACTTACAAACAAACAGCAACGCTTTGTTATCCGATTTATTCACAACATCCATATTTTTTAGTCTCTCAAGAAACGCCTGAATTTTGGAGGAAGATATTTTTAGAATCTCTCCTATTGTAATATCTTCTAAGAAGAAACTTATGTGGTCCATATTCTTCTATCAGACGGTCTACATTATCATGAAAGAATTTAATGCTTTTACGAATCAGATTATTTCATGTTCTTGTCATATACTCCTTTTTGATTGTCTCTATATATTTCTTATGGTTCTCGTCAGTAATTCTATCAACTTCTCTACGTTCTATTTCTCGTACTTTTTCCTTAAATTCTTTCTTATGCTGGTGATAGAGCTTTTCATCTTCCGACATATCAGAAAAAATTTCTTCTTTAATACGAGTAAATGCCTCCTCAGCAGAAATACATTCCTCAGAATTAAAATTCTTTTCACGATTTTCTAATTCTTCTGTCACTTCATTTATTCTTTTTTCCCTGTCTTCTATAGATGCCTCAAAAAATACAATTGGCCAAGTACTGCCCCTGTATATAAACACGAAAGCGAAGAGTATGTCAAATCATATTACGAATCTGTAGGAGAATGGCCGGAACCGGATAAATTATATGATATATTCATAGAACCCTTTGATGATTTTATTGATTTTTGTATTTCTGAAGAAATTGAACCATATTTTAGTGACCAAATATCCCCAATTTCTACTAATACATCTAATATAAAATACACCAATGAAGAAAAAAAGTTATAAAGAATGTATATCCAATTATAGAATACAAATCAAATAAATCTGTGCAGATTTCCTGGAGCTTTAACAATTTATTATGTGTTATATTTATGGAATTGGTAAATATTGAAATGGGCGGCTTTGAGTGTAGATGTTGCTGTAAAGATGATTGTCCAATCAAAGGAAAATACTATTTTATAATTGATGCAAAGAATAACAGCCGTACTTGCTATGATTTAAAATGTAGAAATAAAATCAATAAACGTTTATTCGACGAAAAGAAGAAAAAGCGCGCTTAACATCAGTTTAAGCGAAAGATTGAAAAGTATACATTACTCATTCTTGCTCCACTCATCTGGATACCGGCAAAGGCCTGTATCCAGATGTATGTTGTCGCCAAGGTCAGATAGATAAACAGCGCTGCTTCGCAGCTATTAGCCAAAACAAAAGACATACCTTTGCAAGCAAGCTTGCCGGTATGCCTTTCATTTTGACTACCACCTTCGGTGGACGCTGTTTATCTATCTGACCTTGGCTCGTTATCACTCATATTCCACGGTTGCTGGTGGTTTTGGGGTGTAGTCGAACAGGACGCGGTTGATGCCTGGTACTTCTGTGATGATGCGGTTTACCAGGTGGTCGATTAGTTCGTTTGAGAGGTGTTCTACTGTTACTTCCATTACATCTGTGGTGTTGATGGCACGGATGATGCATGGCCAGTCGAAGGTACGTTTGCCGTCTTTTACTCCTGTTGACTTAAAGTCTGGAACGACTGTGAAGTACTGCCATACTTTTCCTTCAAGGCCGTTCTTTGCAAATTCTTCTCTAAGGATTGCATCTGATTCACGAACTGCTTCGAGACGTTCACGTGTGATTGCTCCTGGACATCTTACTCCAAGTCCTGGTCCTGGGAATGGCTGACGATATACCATGTTATCAGGAAGTCCGAGTTCTTTTCCAACTACACGAACTTCATCCTTGAAAAGGATTCTTACAGGTTCTACTAATTCAAAGTTCATATCTTCAGGAAGTCCACCGGCATTATGATGTGCCTTGATTCCTGCTTCGCTCTCGAGAATATCAGGCCAGATTGTTCCTTGCGCCAGGAACTCTATTCCATCAAGTTTTCTTGCTTCTTCTGCGAATACCTCAATGAATTCTCCACCGATGATTTTTCTCTTCTCCTCAGGATCTGTTACTCCTGCAAGCTTATCCAGGAATCTGTCTGTAGCATCAACATAGATAAGATTTGCATTCATCTCATCTCTGAATACCTTGATTACCTGCTCTGGCTCTCCTTTTCTGAGAAGTCCATGATTTACATGTACGCACACGAGCTGCTGTCCGATAGCTTTAATAAGCATAGCTGCTACTACAGATGAATCCACTCCACCTGATAATGCGAGGAGCACTTTCTTGTCACCTACCTGTTCTTTCAGAAGAGCTATTCTCTCATCGATATAGGCTTTTGCAAGTTCTGGCGTAGTTATACGCTCCATGTTTTCTGGTCTTGCTTCTAACACTTTTTGTATCCTCCTATGTTTTTTATTATTTTTTATCTAGTTTAAATATAAGTTCTCTCTCTACGTCTTTATCATTTACTATTATCCTGCAGCGACCATTTACTATAGTAATGTTCTCATCCTTTGCAAATGTTTCACATCCAACTGTGTTGAAAACTTTCACTCTTGTATCTACACCTATCAAAGAAATATTTGTATCTCCTTCGAATCCACCAAAAGCTAATGCGTTTTCACCGACATTATTTACTCTGGCAGATGCCATACTAATGTCCAGCTTTGTATCATGTATAAGGCTTCCAAGAGCTGTGCATTTATCTGCATTGATACTGAACTCTACAAAAGAATTATATATCTTAACAAATGTACTATCACCAGTTATTGTTCCTATTCCTACTACCTCACGTCCATTTATAATGGCTTTAAGAGAACAGTCAGATATAGTGACTGATGTATTCTTATCATATGAACCAATTCCGATAACATTTGTTCCCGAAATGTCCATTTCTATACCACATTTTTTAATAACTATATCTGAGTTTTCTGATAACGAGCCTATACAAATGAGCTTCGTACTATTTCCTTCAAAATTATAGGTACCGTTTCCGATTTCAATACTTCCGCCAAGGCCTGAACCAATATAACAGCCATTTATTCCATTTGCCGTTATTGTCAGATTGCCACTCTGATGGATATTAAGGCTTCCATGCTTCGAATTTATGTCATTTCCAATACCAAAGAATTCCTGATTGGTCAGTTCGATTCTAAGACTTCCTTCACCTTCTATATCCAGATTTGCCGAAGCAGGAACCTCGATTCCTGTGTTCCTAAGTATGTTGTAACCCTTTAAGCATAGGCTGACATCTGAATTCTCACCAAGCTCGATACATGGTCTGTTCTTTATGTTTGAAAAATATACATTTTCAAGAGTAATCCTTCCGGAATAACCGGGCTCGATTCGCAAATGCATCTCGGTTGTAAGTGATGGAAGTCCAACTATAGTTATATCTTTATAGACCATATTATCCTGACCTATAACAATGTCGGAAATGTTCTCTTTAAGCAGATTAATAAGTGAAACTCTGTTAGTTTTTCCTGCGATATAAATCTTCTTCGATCTTCCGTCGATTTTTTCCTGATAATAAGTTTTTATTTCATTTATTATCTTCTCATCTATCCGGCCAATGAACTGTGGAACTGGCTTTCCTGTATAATAGCCCTGAATCAGATCCGCTCCCAGATGAATTACCATTCTAAGTTCTTCAGATGTTTCTACTCCTTCTGCAAGCGCCATAATATTATTACTGTGGCAGAAATCTATTATTTCTCTTACAAAATGCTGCTTAGGGGGTTTGTTCTGAATCTCACTCAGCAGTGACCTGTCAATCTTTACATAGTTCGGCATATATCTGAGAAGATTGCTTATATTGGAATAACCCGTACCATAGTCATCTACGGCAATCTCAACATCTAAACTAGCCAGATAAGCTTTAAGTCTTTCCAAAGCTGAATCATCCATTTCAGCTTCTTCTGTAAGCTCTACTACAACCCTGTCATGATGCAGTCTCAGCTTTCTGGTAATCTCATCCATATCATCTACGCGGATACCTGGAATACTATTGATAAATATTTTTGCATTTCCTATCTCATACTGTTTTTTATCAATATAATCAAGAACATTATTAAATGTCTCACTCTCTATTTTAGGAAACTGTTTCTGCATACTGGCGTATTTAAGAATAGCAAGCGGAGATATCTTCCTTCTTGTCTTGGATCTCATAAGTGCTTCATATGAGTATATCTCACCATCAACGGCACTTACTATAGGCTGAAAATGATATGTAAAAAGATTATTTTCTACAATATCACTTACAAGATCATAATCCTCCTTTTCCTCACTTGAAAGGTTGTCGTACATAGCATCATACTTGTCGAATTTGGAAGATTTCAGTCCGTTTATTTCCTCATTCAACTGGGCAAGAGCCATATTTTTGCGAAGATTATCAAGTCCAAGAGCCATTGTTTTAATCCATAAACGATATAAACCATCATAGCTTCTTGCATTATTCCCGTAACTTACTACTGAATATCCATAACATTTATCTTCAAAGAAAATCGGTGTAAAGAAATATCCTGTTGGTTCATCTCTATAATCAGTAAGACCAGGTAGCATCTCTCTCGTATCAAAATACTCTTCAATGCCTACCATATCATTCTCATGATTCCGACTGTATTTCAGCACGTGAATCATCTTTTCAGGATAGCCTTCGTTTTTATAGAATCTGTTATTTCCTTTATCTAAAGTATCACTGACCAGACAGACATGCAGACTCTGTGCCCCCTTTATCTGATAAGCATACGAATAAACTGTACCAATAAAATCCAGAATATCACTCTGGGTTGTGATATTCTCGAAAAGCATGTTATTAACTGAGCCAAAGCCTTCTTCATATATCTCAGTAGTCCATTCACTCCTCCGGATATTATATCCGAAGTCTCTCATTTTACTGCACCCACAGGTTTCTCCATATATTATATCAGCCTCCGCATTAAATTCTCTGAGAAGTTTGCCTGCTCTAATGTCTTCAAGTGCTTCAACTGAATATTTTCCAAGTTCAAAAGCCGGTGCAACGTATGATGTAACGATTTTAGGACTTGTCTGTCCCTCTTCATTAGAATCACATCCAACTACTATTATATCCTCTGGAACTCTGATTCCTTTTTCTTCAAATGCCTTGCAGGCACCTATCGCCATAGGATCATTTGCACATATAATAGCTTCAGGCAGAGGCTTGCCTGATACAAGAAGTCCATCTACGCACTGCTCTCCACTGAGGTACCAGAAGTCCCCCTCCAATATTCTATCTTCAGGAACTTTAAGGTCATGATTCTTCATAGCCTCCATAAATCCTGCCAGTCTCTGGATAGAATGACGATGTTTCTTCTTTCCTGTCAAAAATGCAATATCCTTAATTCCATGATCCTCTATGAGATGATTAGTAAGCTTTACAACAGGGTTGAAACAGTCAATGAAAACCGTATCATAATACTTGCTTTCCAGATCAACTACCAGAACAGGACCACTATAAGTATCATGCAGTCTCTTCTCAATATCCTCTGCAACTCCTGCAGTCTGAATAGTATCCTTAAGAATTAAAATCCCATCAAAATAATCAGGATTTATAAGAGAGAAAATATTTGACTCTCCCATCTCTCTTTCCACTGTATCCTGATACTTTTTAAACATGGAAAAAACACATACATCCTGTCCGAAATTAAAAGCCTGTTTGGTAAAGCCGGAAATAAAACGACTCTGAAAGCTTTCATCAGCCTGTCCAACTAAAACAGCAAGCCGATTTCTTTTTTTTCCCATATAATCCTTCTCCTCTCGCATAGCTCTCAAGTGTTTCACGATTTACTCATAATCTGTCCATTTCCAACAATTTCAGGATGCTTTTTTATTTCCCCCTCGTCATCCATTATCTGTTGTCTTCTGTCATAATAATCCTTCTGTTCCTTCGTTAGAAGTCTGTTTCTTAGCACTTCTACACCATCAGCATAAGCTGTGATCATATCTCTATATATTTCTTCCAGCTTTTCAGGTGGACAAAATCTACCCTTCAGATGATATGAGGCTTCTTTCACTGGAATGCTCTGCATATTCATTAAATCTTTAAGTTCTTGTATCTTCCGTTTCCCCTTTTCGGAAAATGCAAGAGCTAGAGACAATCCCTTTCTATCATTTCTATCTATATCAAAAAATTCACATTTCCAAAAGTCCGACAAGCAAATATCTGATCTATGGTCATTTGCGAAAATGCATCCATGACACGATAGTCTCTGCATTGAAGACCTTAAAAAACAGAAAAAGTACGGGTCAGACATTGCTGTTTTTCTGTATATCTCTCCATTTTCAAACCGAGCAGTAAAACAGTACTGTCCCCATCCATAATGCTTATCGCGAAAGCTCATATCTGATATTGGGGATTCATATTTTTCCTCCAACGAAGTAAGATATGCGCTTAGATACGGCTGCGCTGCAACTCCTCCACAGGCAAAATCAACTATTAACAGATTCTCATAATCCCCTTCAACTGAACCATTGTCGACACCACTACTCGTATCATTTCTGCTTAGGTATTTTCTAATGCCTGCAGCCTCACAGGGTGTCCCACAGAAAAGAACCTCTCTGCCCCTTTTCAACTCTTTTTCAACCTTTTGAAAGCCGTCCTTTCCGACAGCACTTTCCACGTATTTGCTGGTCAGAAGGTCTTGCAAAGTTACATGATCTGTATCGGTAAGATATGCCTTTTTCTGAATTATATCATAAAAGCACCCAAAAACTATACCCTCTCTTTCTAAAACCTTTTCAGCCAACCCATAAAATGCGCCGCCAGAGGATGATATACTGACAACCTCTTCTGATTTATGATACATTGACCAGGCTTCGAGAGGAACTGAAATGTTCTCTCTGCTTTTATCAGGACTACTGGGAACATTTTCAATAGGACATACCCTTAGGCACATATCACAGTTAATACATTTGTCCTGCATTATCTCAGGCATGAGAAAACCATATCTATCTTCAGTTATCTGGATTGCATTTACCGGACAGCTGTTAACACATGCCATACATCCGGTACATTCTTTTTTTATTTCAAGCATTTCTCTACCTACAAAAATTTTGTCAGAATTCAAGTTCAATCAGATTCTCTACTCTATTTTTCATTAAAATATCAGTATAATCTGCCTTGGAATACTTGGACACACTTAGTATCACAGGTGTTTCTGTATCTATTTCATCCACCGTAAATAAAGGAAAGCCTTTAAAGCTCCTTTTTTCTTTTTTCAAAACTATTATACCCTTGATTATAATGTCCCTTACTCCAACTGCCTGAATAGCACGCTCTGTATATTGCCCCATTCCACAGAGATAGCACTCCTTAATCGGTGGAATATCTGTTCTGAAATGATTTAGCTCTATTATCCTATATACGTGCCCTATTTCATCAGTCGCTTCATCTCTGAGTTTATTCTCTGCTGAAATCTCATATAATTGATTAAGTCTGCCGAAGATATCCCTCTGCCACTTTTCATACGCATTTCTAAACGACTGATCTTCATTTTTCAGATATTCACTTAGCTCAGGCTCTAATTCAAAGGATTTATAAAAGCTTTTGATATATCCTTCAATATTATTTGCCGTAAAGCCTTTGGTCATTGTTGAGTTGGCACGTATTCGGCGGAGAAAATAAACCTTATGAAGAAATCTCACTCTTCTGGCACGTGTAATAAGCTCGAAGATATATCCAACATCCTCATGAAGAATTCCCTCAACAAAACGTATGTTTTTCCCCATCAGATACTCACGGCGCATCATAAACGTAGGAGTACTGAGAGAAAATGCTTCATTTTGCATACAATATATAAGTGCCTCACGGCCATCTAAAATGCCGGTATCCTGATATTCAATAGTTTTAATAGCAACATTTTGCTTAAACTGAACATCTTCCGAAAAATTCTTTGTCTCAAAGCCAGCAATATCCAGCCCATCCCGACTGCATATTTCATATAATTCTTCGAGACATTCAGGAACTATCATATCGTCTGCATCCAGCATATAAACGTACTCACCAGCAGCTTTCTCAAGAGCGTCATTTCGTCCAGAAGACTGTCCCTTATTCACCCCGTGAATAATTACATTTATTCTATCATCCTTTGCTGCATATTCCTGCAAAATGCTGAGGGTAGTATCAGTCGAGCAGTCATCTACACAGATTATCTCAAAATCCTGCAAGGTCTGATTCAGCACACTATCAATACATTCATTAATATATGGCGCCACATTATATGCAGGTATGAGCACCGAAACCTTAGGCATTCCTATCTTCCTCTCTTTTTAAACTATGGTAAGTAATGTGTAGCTTAACGGTCTCCAGCAAGAATCGCCTCAACCTTCGCTATATCTTCAGGATTATCTACACCAATGCTTTCAGAATTTACTTCAAGTATTTTAATGCGATATCCATTTTCCATGAAACGGAGCATTTCTACATCTTCTATGCTTTCCAGATATCCCCTGTCTGTATGGGAATAGAAAAGAAGTGCCTCTCTGGAAAGTCCATACAGTCCAAGGTGTCTCTTATAATCTACCTTCATGCCCTTCTTTGAACACGGGATTGGTGATCTTGACAGATACAGAAGGTCATCATTTTTTGCCGCTGCAGCCTTAACAATAGAAAGTTCATTTACATCCTGGTCCGGTTTAAGTGGGGCCATAGTATTAATAACCTCAACCTCCGGATGAGCTAGTCTGTAATCGATAATTTTCTGAATAACCTCAGGCTCTATAAGTGGCTCATCTCCCTGAATATTTACGTAAAAATCCGAATCTGTCATTTCAGCTATCTCGCCGAGGCGGTCAGTTCCCGTTGGATGTGTATCCTTCGTGAGTCTCGCAGGAATATTTAGTTCTTTGCATTTATCATATATTTCATTACTGTCAGTCGCCACAAGCAGTTCATCAAATGCATTTACCTTTGCTGCCTGATTATATACCCACCAAATCATTGGCTTTCCTGCAATAAGAGCAAGGGGCTTGCCAGGAAAGCGGGATGACTGATATCTCGCCGGAATAACACCTGTTATTTTCATTTCTCAAAGTTCTCCTAATTTATAAATTCTTCCCATTCCAGGAAGTTAAAAAATCCACTCCCAGATATATCTTCTCGTCTACATTTTTCAGCCCGTTAATTGCTGAAGAAGTAACTGTGAGTGCAGTATCAAAATGCACTCTGTCATCGAAGTTCATAACTTCCATAGGCATATTTTTTTCGATAACAGTAATCTTGGGAAAATACTTTTTATAATCTACATTATCTCTCGGATGTGACTTAACCATAACAGTCCTGTCACTTCCATACTTTTCAATCAATTCTCTATACAGCTTAATCTGACTTTCTTCATCTGGAAGACGTCCGGTAACTGCAAAAGGTTCCGTCAGAAGAAGTAATGTTTTGCCAGTTTCATTGTCTTCAGCCATGCAGAATTCTTCAGAAATAAATACCCTGAATACCAGTTTCCTTTGTTCGGAACTTAAGCCGTCAGTCAGCTTCTCTCTGGAGCATTCATGAACCTTATCATGCGGAATCTGAATGTCACTTATCTCATTTACTTCAACCGAATCGCAATAAGGCGAATATCCGAATGGTATAACTCCTTTATGGCTCAGTCTCTTCTCTTCATCAAATATATATGAATAGTTCGGCCGATTCTGCTTAATGAATTTATATGAATTCAGGCTGTCCTCGTGCAGAGTATATTTTATCTTTTTAATATTCAGATATGTTCCTATATAACCTAGGTCCCAGAAAACATTTATCCTGTCATAGGACGCTATATCAGTCTTCATTATTTCGTCTACATGATGACATAGCTTATCTGACAAATCAAAGTTATCAGCTGTATTTTTTTGCTCGTACGGGTCAACCTCTGCGGAGTCAGGGCATACAAAAACACGCCCAACATAATCCTTCGCAAAGCTTATAAGTCTGTACGATAGTTCTTCTGCAGTTTCAATTCCATGCTTTTCCAGAACTATATCTATAACTATCCCATCTGCCATGGCCTTCATGAGTGCAATCATAACCTGATAATAGGAGGAACAGGAATATAACTCTACATACGCTTTTTTCTGAATAGCTTCAAAAAGTTCTATCTTATAATCTGATTTCAAAATATCTTCGGAAGGCTCTATGCTCTGACCAGAAAGCTTAACAGCTCTGAATTTTCTCACCACATCGTTAAACAGCTTATACATATAAAACTGTGTTGCACTATCCTTTGAAAGAGAATAAGAATTTACATGATTTAATATCTCAATGCAGCTCTCCACATTTTTCATTGTCGGAGTGCTGCTCATTATAGAGGAAGCCCTGAACCTCCTTATAAAATAAGCCTCATTTATTATTCTCACTCTTTGGGCATTCATCAGCACATCAAATGCAAAGCTTTCGTCCTCGTGGAGAAGACCATCTATAAATCTGATGTTATTCTCTATAAGAAAATCCCTTCTATAAAAATACCTTGGCTGGGAAGGCATCCAGTCCCACACCTCCATCCATTTTTTATAGAGCTCTTTTCCTTTCATAACGTCCGGATATGTTCCCTTATAAACGGCTGGATTAGAACTAAACTTTTGACGAAGCTCCTCATTTTCATATATAAACTCTGCCGAAAAAATACAGGCATCAAGTTTATCTTCCTCCGCCCTGTTATAAAGAGCTTCCAACGCATTCTTTTTTATCATATCATCAGAATCAAGGAAATAAATGTATTCGCCCTTTGCCCTGTCAATCCCCTGGTTTCTTACAGACGCCAATCCTTCGTTTTTCTCATTTATAAAAAGCTGAATGCGGCTGTCCTCATTCATAAGTCTTCTTATAATATCCTTAGAACCGTCAGTTCCAGCATCCTCTATACATATGATTTCTATATCATCAAGAGTCTGTTCCATAACACTTCGAAGACACTGCTCAACATATAGTTCAACATTATAAACCGGGATAATTACCGATACTTTCATAAAATCTCCTGCATTACTACAAGTATTTAATCTCTGTTCACAACTAAGCAAGTTGTTCAGAATAGATATTCTCGAATCTTTTCCATAACATCCGATAGGTATTCAATATCAACAGGTACATTTCCTGTTTCCAGAGAATGATTTGCATTTTCATATTTAAACAAAGGAATGTTCTTATCCTTACATTCCTTCTCAACCGTTTCAGTCTCTACCCAAGGATCTGAAGTTCCATGAAATGCTATCCCTGAAGAATTTTTTGCGTAGTCGAAAGTCTGTTGAAGTGGTGTAAGGTAAATGTATTTCACTTCTGCCTCCACCTCTGGCATATCGCATCCATATGCTGCAGCAATTATCGTACCTATGCTTTTTCCAACAAATACTATGCTCTCATACTCGTTCCAGTTAACTTCGCTGAGCTGATTTTTAGTTTGTTCCAACGCAATTAAAAATGCATTTTCCTTCTTATCCTTATTATCCTTTATATTTGTAGGAAGATTAGTATACTGAATAAAAATACAATCATAGCCTTCATTTTTTAGCATTTTCCCAGAATAATACATAAGTGGTTTATCAGTAGTGTAGCCTACCCCTGGTAAAAGCACACATAATTTCTTCTTCATAATATCCTCCATATTTATTCCAATACGTTCTTCTTTTCTCCATTAAGATATGCTCTAGCATTTTCTGCAACTGTCTCAATAAGTCTTTTCCTTGCTTCGACACTTGCCCATGCCATATGTGGAGTTATTCGAATATTGGGGGCTTTGAGAAGTGGACTATCCGAACTCATTGGTTCTTTGGTCACTACATCTACCGCCGCTGCAGCCACTTTACCGGACTCTAGCGCAGCCGCAAGTTCCTGCTCATTTACAAGACCACCTCTTGAAACATTTATTATAATAACTCCATCCTTCATTTTGGAAATGTTCTCTGCGCAGATAATCTCTTCAGTATCATTAGTCATCGGACAATGAAGGGTTATTATATCGGAGCTTTGCCACAGTTCATCCAATGATACAAAATCTATCATCTGATCCTGATATTTCTCAGGATGTGCAGTATAAACTATCACTTTCATTCTAAAAGCTTTTGCAATCTCAGCAACCCGCTTTCCAATGTTTCCATAGCCTATGATTCCAATAGTTTTGCCTGCAAGCTCCATCACAGGACTCAGCCAGTAGCAGAAGGTTTCTGATCTTACCCAGTCGCCTCTATGAACACTTTCATTATGTGCACTGATGTTACTGGCACATTCAAGAATAAATCCCCAGGTCAGCTGTGCAACTGACTCCGTACTGTAGGCCGGAACATTTGTCACAGTAACGCCATGTCTTTTAGCTGCCTCAAGATCAACAACATTATAGCCCGTTGCGCATATACCTATATATTTCAGATTCGGCAGCTTTTGAAATGTTTCCTCATCGAATATTATCTTATTTGCAAATACAATCTCAGCATCCCCGATATGTTCATACTTATCTTCTTCAGTTGTATTCTTGTAAACCTTCGTATCTATGCAGGATAAAACAGGCTCCAGAGTGATGTCACCTCTGTTCACCGCTCCCTCTTCCAGATATACAGCTTTCATTTATTTTTTCTCCTTTAAAGCCTTGAGTATAATTCTTATCAGCAATTTATAAAACGATGCTTTCAGTATAACATTTATAAGGCTTGTTTACCACCTCAGGCTTTCTTTTATAACACATTTTATTGTGAATGTTATGTATAGTCTCTTTTACGATTATAGTCAAGTACACAACCATAACCTATACTTTATTTCAAAGTTAAACTATCAGTTCAAACTGATCCACAAAAGAAAGGTATTTCTTATGATTGTTTACACTCCATTCTGGGAAACCCTTAAAAATTCTAATGAATCTACATATACTCTGATAAATAAGCATCACATTTCTGCATCTACCATTCAAAAGCTTCGTGAAAATAAACCTCTAAATACAACTACAATCAATGATTTATGTATAATACTCGGATGTGATATTCAAGGTATCGCACAGTATGTTCACAGTGATAGGGATCAGCGGCTATAAAAAATTTGTATTACTTTAGAAAATTTTGACGGAAATATTTCGGACTATATTTTTTTAATCCCGAATAATTCCCGGGGATATTTTTTTCGGATTTTCCGATTTTTATTGACGCCAAAATCCGGTTCTGATAGGATACAAATCAATACAAATATGGAGGAGCTATCACAGATTTAATAATATTGTTACTAACAGAAAAACGCGGATTCCTGTTATGCCGACAGTCTTATAATTCGGTGTTCATCTAATCATCGGGTCATTCTGCCAGAATCGGTTAATGAATTTATTAGCGAGGCTATTTTGTAGCTATAGTAGCTGCAGGGTGGTCTTTTTTGTTAGACCATTTCTGCCAACCGTTTATTTAGAAACTGTAAACTAATAACTCACGCAGTTTCTAAGGAGTGGAAGGAGGGATGAGTTATGTTAACCTATATCATTCTTGGTGCTGTTGTTGTATTTTTCTTTGTAATTATTTTTACAAGCTACGTTAAGGCACCACCAAACAAAGCTTATATCATTTCAGGTATCAGAAGAAAGCCTAAGGTACTTATTGGTAAAGCCGGACTTAAGCTGCCTTTCCTTGAGAGAAAGGACGAGCTTCTGATCAAGCAGATTTCAATTGATATCAAGACAGGCGACTATGTACCTACATCAGACTTTATCGGTGTAAACATTGATGCTGTTGCCAAGATTCGTCTTATGACCGATCCTATGGGAATTCAGCTGGCTATGTCAAACTTTCTGAATATGAATGAGCAGAAAATCGCTGATGCACTTGTTGATTCATTACAGGGTAATATGCGTGAGATTGTTGGTACTATCACACTTAAAGAGCTCTGCAATGATCGTAAGTCCTTTGGTGATCAGGTTCAGGAGAAAGCTCAGCTGGATATGAACAGACTTGGTGTTGAAATCATTTCCTGCAACATTCAGCATGTTGAAGATAAAAATGATCTTATTAATGCACTTGGTCAAGACAACATGGCTGCTATTCAGAAATCAGCAAGTATTGCAAAGGCAAATGCTGATCGTGATGTTGCCATCGCTCAGGCTCAGGCTCAGAAGGAAGCTAATGATGCAAAGGTTCTGTCAGAAACAGAGATTGCTATTAAGCAGAACGACCTCTCTATCAAAAAAGCAGAGCTGAAAACTATTGAAGATACTAAAAAAGCTGCTGCAGATGCTGCATATGAGATTCAGCAGGAAACACAACGTAAGACAATTGAAATTACAAGAGCTCAGGCTGATATTGCTAAGCAGGAGCAGGAAATCACCCGTAAGCAGAAGGAAGCTGCTGTTCGTGAAAAAGAGCTGGATGCTAATATCCGTAAGCAGGCAGATGCTGACAGATATCGTCAGCAGCAGATGGCTGAGGTAGAACTGTTCAAGCGTCAGAAGGAAGCTGAAGCAAGAAAGTTTGAATTTGAAAAGGAAGCTGAAGCTAAGAAGATTCAGGCTGAAGCTGAGAAATATGCTATGGAGCAGCAGGCTGAAGCTATTAAGGCTAAGGCTGAAGCTGAAGCTGCAGGCATCAGAGCAAAAGGTGAAGCTGAAGCTGCTGCCATCAAGGCTAAGGCTGAAGCTGAGGCTGCAGGTATCGATAAGAAGGCTGAAGCTATGCAGAAATACGGCGAAGCTGCTGTAGTAGAAATGCTCTGCAAGATGTATCCAGAAGTTGCTCGTGCTATTGCTGAGCCACTTGGAAAGATTGATAAAATTACCATGTATGGTAATGGTAATACCGCCAGACTTACAGAGGATGTTACCAAATCATTTAAGCAGACCATTGATGGGCTTACGGATTCAACCGGAATGGATTTCAACTCATTACTGAGCTCATTTCTTGGTTCAAAGTTTGGCGCAGAAGCAGCTGTAAATAAGATTGAAAACGCTTCTGAAAATGATACTGAAAATGAAGCTGATGAGGATGAGGACTTTAGAGAAGATATCTCAAGTGGACCAAATCCAATACCTGAATTCTAAAGACACAATAAGAATTAAAGCGCGATCTCGCGTCTGTAACAAACCGTGAGTACATAACCATTCTTGTTATGAAATGTATCAAAATGATACCTGTGTCCAGATAGTTCGTAGCCTTTTGATACTATCTCACCAGATGTTACAGGAGTCATACTATCATTTTCATTATCTATAAAATTATAATCTATTATTTTATCTGTCTCGTTAAACTGCGCTGTAAAGCTGTTTAGCGGGACAGATATTCCTTTTCCCGTACATTTTAGAAAAGCCTCTTTGATCGTCCAGATTTGTCTGAATCTGTCCTGGCTGTCTCCAATGTAGCTGATTTCTTCTTCACAGAGCATTCTCTTAGTCACTTTAAAGTCTTTATCATCTTTACATTCAATATCAATTCCAACTCTTTTGTCTGAAATGACAACTACCGCATATTGACCTGAGTGAGATATGTTATAGTATAGCTTATCATTGCATTTATTATTTTCTATAGTATCCTCTGAATAAATAAATCTGTCATTTACTGAATGTTTTTTTGAATCCAGAATTGCAATTGCTGAGAGTTCCAAATCTTCATATTCTTTATAGCATGATTCTGATTTAAGGAGGCCTGACTCAAGACATTCTGCTACTGCCTTCACAAGAAGCCTTCCAGCGGCGATACTCTCACACATTGCATTATCATTCTTAAACTTTTGTGCTTTTTCCACACGATATTTAGGGAGAAGCCTAAGTAATTCAGACTTCTCCCTAAGTATTTTCTCTGTATCAAATCTGTCTATAAATATTTTTATGCTCATAATATCCTTCATTCGTTAGCTTTATGATTTATTCTGTTACTTCTTACGGCCAACTACTATAAGTTCCATGTCTTTCTTATATAGAGCATCAGGCTCACTATCAGTAATAGTAACGCAGCCTGCAAAGTCCGCAAATGTAACCGCTGACGAAAGTCCAAACTTATCATGGTCTGCCAATATATATCGTTCTCCAAGCTGTGTGTTTTCAATTGCAACTCGTTTGATAAGCGCTTCTCTTACGTCAGGTGTCGTAAAGCCGAGCTTATGGCTTATTCCATTTGTCCCGAAGAAGCCTTTAGTAAAATGATACTTCTGAACATGAAGTATGGCATCCGCTCCAACTATTGCTTCTGTGTTTTCCTTAAGCTCCCCGCCGATCAGAAATACTCTCATTCCTTTTCTAACCAGCTTTTTGGCGTGGGAGACTGCATTTGTCACATAAGTTGCTTTCTTCTCATTTATGAATTCTATCATATACTGAGTTGTTGTTCCTGAATCAATATATACATAGTCTTCCGGAACAATCAGCGATGCTGCATATTCTGCGATTCTTCTTTTTTCAGCAACATTTATCATTTCCTTTGTCTGTACAGATAGTTCCTCTGTAACTGGTGTCTCATCTAATGCAACTGCTCCACCAAATACCTTGATAAGTTTTCCTTCTCTACTGAGTTCAAGGATATTTCTCCTAATCGTAGATTCTGATACACCAAGTTCCTCATGCAGTTTTTTTATAGAAACCGTTTTTTCTTTTTTGACCTTATTAAGTATGTATGTTTTACGTTCATCTGTAAGCATATACTATCACCCCATTACTTAGTACACCTTATCCATTACCTTTGTTCCACTGTTTTCTTGAATATTCCAAGCATTACACAGGTAACTCCTGAGCCAACCAGCCATGATACTATGTATAAAAGTGGATTCCCTACAGTAGCAAATACGAAAAGCCCGCCATGAGGTGCCATCAAAGTACATTTGAAAAGTGCCGCAAGGCATCCTGCTACTCCCGCTCCCGCCATGGTACATGGAATTACATGAAGAGGATCTGCAGCTGCAACCGGAATAGCACCTTCAGTAATAAATGAAGCTCCGAGAATTACATTTGAAACTGCCGAACTACGCTCTGCCTTAGTAAACTTCTTAGGGAATATCCAGCAGGCAAGAGCAACTCCAACTGGCGGAACCATTCCTCCCACCATAATTGAAGCCATTGCTATATAGCAAGCAATAATCTTAGGATCATCTGCTATCATACCTTCTTCCATGTATCTCGCTGCATTCGCAAGCATTCCTGTTCCAAAAACATAAGCAGCCTTGTTTATCGGGCCACCCATATCGATAGCCATCATAGCGCCAAGAATGAGACCAAGAATTGTAAGCATTCCTGCTTCAGATATAGCCATGAGCATATTTGCAAGCTCAGTATTTATAAATCCGATAATAGGATTCATTATGAAGCACATTCCAAGTCCTTCCACTAATATTCCAATCAGTGGATATATAAGTGTCGGTTTAATACCGTCCATTGAGGAAGGAAATCTTGAACATAGTTTTTTCAGACCAAGAACTATAAAGCCTGCCATGAAGCCTGCCGCGATTCCTCCCAAGAATCCGGAAACTGTAGTTCCCACAGCCGGCTGTTCAAATGCAAACTGTGAAATAAACTGGCTGAAGGCCCCCATTTCCTTTCCATCTATAAGAACACCTTCTGAAAATGTGAAATTGTCAATAATCGCATTTCCATTAGCAGCAAGAATACCACCAACGAATCCTACCGCAAGTCCTGGTCTGTCGGCAATTGCATAAGCAATATAACCTGCTAAGACAGGAACCATTAGTCCCAGGGAGAGCCCGCCAATGTACTTGAACATAGCTGCCAGAGGAGTTATGCTTCCGAAGTTACTTCCGCCAGTTGCTCCATATCCTGCTATTGTATCTATCAGGAAAGCAAGTGCTGTAAGGATTCCTCCTCCTATGACGAAGGGAAGCATACGTGAAACACCACTCATCAGCCAGGTGTAAACCAGATGGCCTGTTTTGCCCATATCCGCAGAAGTAATAATATGCTCTGAGGTTTCAATTTCAGCTATCGACGACATATATCTGGAGCCGGTTTTACTAACGAATATAGGTGCATTTCCCTTTTTTACTTCATTCATTATTTCATCAGCTTTGCTGATACCATCGGATACTCTACGCTGAATCATTCTCTTTCCATTAAAACGTTCCATTGGAACCTTGGTATCCGTTATGAGCACAACATAATCAGCCGCTTCTATCTCTTCATCAGTCAGCTCATTTTTAGTGCCCGATGCGCCTCTGGTCTCAACCTTTATCTCTATTCCAGCTCTTTGGGCTGCTTTCTCAAGACCTTCAGCTGCCATGTAGGTATGTGCAATACCTGTAGGGCAGGCACTTACAGCGACAACCTTCAGCTTACCACGCTTTTTATCTGCCAGAATATCTGTTCTGGATTTACCCTCATCTGTGCTCTTCTTGCCATCATCTGCAGCATCAATAACTGCAAGAAATTCATCCACATCCTTTGCAGCAAGCAGATTCTTCCTGAAGTCATCATCCATAAGCATCATTGATAACTGAGCAAGCATCTCAAGATGTATGTTGTCATCAGTTTCAGGAGCAGCTATAAGAAAAAGAATATTTACGGGATTTCTATCCAGGGATTCGTAGTCAACTCCTTCCTTGATTATCATTGCTGATAAGCCCGGAGTTCCAACACAGTCACCCTTTCCATGAGGAATCGCTATTCCTTCGCCTACGCCAGTCGTACTTTCTTCCTCACGAGCATAAACAAGCTTCCTGAATTCAGCCTTATCATTCAACTTTCCGGCAGCATCAACGAGATCTATGGCCATCTCAATTGCTTCATTTTTATCCTTAGGCGCTGCCTGGAGATTTATACTATTTCTATCGAGAAGTTCGGTTATTCTCATGCTTCTCTACCCCCTTAGCATCATGATGTGGTGTCAAAAGCACCTTTTAACACCTTAGATTGATATATTAACTTTGTAGAGACTCAAGAAGTCTCATGATTTCATCCTGCGTCGCCAGATACTCGGAAAATGCACTGGCCGAGCCACTGCAGAGACCTATCTTAAATGCGTATTCCATGTCATTTTTCATCAGATATCCGGCGATGAACCCGGCAACCATCGAATCTCCAGCGCCAACCCCATTTATAAGCTTTCCCTTAGGCGCCTCTGACATAAGAACTTCATTCTCTGAAGATACAAATACGGCTCCTTCACCTGCCATGGAAATAATCACATTTTCAGCGCCCATTTCAAGAAGCCTTCTTGCATATGGAATCACACTTTCTCTTGTAGATAGTTCCACACCAAATATTTCTCCCAGCTCGTGATTATTTGGTTTAACAAGAAATGGCTTAAACCTTAATGAATTAATCAGCAGCTTCTTTGTAGCATCAACTACAAATCTTACCCCTCTGCCCGAAAGTCGTTCCATTATATCGCTATAAATAGTTTCGGGCATAGAAGCTGGAATACTGCCAGCAAGAACAAGTATATCCCCTCTTTGAAGCTGATCCAGCTTCTCATAAAGAGTTTTTATATCGTCCTCTAAGATATCCGGCCCCATTCCATTTATCTCAGTGCCTTCTATTGTTCTCAGCTTAAGATTGATTCTGGAACATCCATTTTTTATCCTGATTTCTTCAGCATTTATCCCTATATCATTTATTCTTCTTGTTATCTCTTCTCCAACAAAGCCTGCGCTGTAATATATTGCAGTACTTTCAATTCCAAGATTTTTTAGAACTATAGATACATTTATCCCCTTACCTCCAGGTAACATCAGCTCCGAAGTTGTCCTGTTCGTAAATCCCAGTCTCATATTATCTACAGTAACTATGTAATCAAGAGATGGATTGAAGGTCACAGTGTAAACCATATTTAGCAGTCCTTTCTTATACAACAGATGTAACTGTTCAGTAGGTGCTTCAGCAAGGTTAGGATATATGAAGAATAAAATCCTACCTACTGAACAATTGCCAATACATAACATTATACTTTCTGATTTCTTCAAAATCAATTGGCTCTACTATCTGGTAAACACAAAGGTATTGTCCAGTATTGGTAAATTCAATGTATCTCCATTAACTGTAATTACTTCAGACCATGGTTTTTCTTTTGCTACTCCATCTTTCATAAGATGAAGGCTATATGTACCATCTTCATGTTCTCTGACTTCATAGTCTATCTCTACTTCTTTATTTAATGATTCCTAACAAACATGATACTATAACAAAGGATATAATATACATATTAATGTTGCAATACCCAATGACAAAAAATGACCGTCTGTTAAAACGGTCATTTCTATCATTCACTATCTAATTGTCTCCAGCATCTGATGGGGTGGATTCTGGTGCTGATGCATCACCTGAATTCTTTGCTTCAGTCTTCTTCACGTCGGTTGCCATAATTGCAAGATCAATATTTCTCAGGTCTTCGTTGCCTATATAATAGGTTTCATCTGCAGTAATGATTCTCACCTTTACTGTCACTGGATCTCTATAAACAATCTCATTTGCAGCATCGGCAAGTATTCCTATGATTCCACCGGCGAATTCATACTCATACTCTTCTTTTGTATAATTATTATAATCGCCCGCATCAACTCCGGCATTAAACTTGTCAATGTAAGCTTCCATGTCAGCATCACACTGATTTATTATATCTATAGGATAAACAGTTACATCCACATAGTAAATGTTATTATCCTTATAGGGTTTTCCCACATCAAACTTAGCCTTGCCATATATCTGCTTAGAAAGGTCAACCATCGCAGGTGCCAGCTCGTCATCCCCGGATATTTCCAGTCCATAATAGGCTGAAAGATTGTCTGCTAAACGGGTTACATTCTGAAGATACAGAGATTCAGCATCTTCTTCATTTGCTCCGGTAAGCTTAACATATTCCGAAGGGATTCCAAGATAATTTGCAGTTATAAGGCTTTTAACGTATGCCTGATAATGAGATTTGTCACTTCCACAAGAAGTAAGGAGAAATGTAATCATGAGCAACAAAAATATCAGCTTTCCCCTCTTATGTTTCAGTTTATCATTCATCTGAATAAAACTACCTCTTATTTATTTATCATATATCAACTGTTTTGTTCATCAACTATAGTTTTCTAATCTAGCTGATCATTGAACCGGCAGGAACATCCTTATCTGCTGTTAGAAGAGCAAGTCTACCTTCTTCGTCCTCTGCACAAAGAAGCATTCCTTCTGAAAGAACTCCAGCGAGATTAGCAGGTGCAAGGTTTGTGATAACTACAACCTTCTTGCCTACCATGTCTTCAGGCTTGTAGTAGCTCTTGATTCCAGATACTATCTGAAGTACTTTTCCAGCAACCTGTACCTGTGAGCAAAGAAGCTTTTTTGACTTAGGTACTTCCTCACAGGAGAGAACCTCACCTATCTGAAGCTGCATTTTATCAAAATCTTCAATAGTAAGTATTGCCTTCTGAATCTGCTTTACAGAATCAGGAACTGTCTTCTCTTCCTTAGCCTTCTTCTCAGCCTTCTTTCTCTCTTCCTCTGGATCCGGTTCTGGTTCTGGTTCCTTTGATGGGAACAATCTCTCTATTTCAGCAAGCATCTTCTCAGTATCTATTCTTGCAAAAAGAATCTCTGGAGAATCAGTTACCTTATTTCCAGATGGATAAAGACCAAACTGACCAAGCTCGATAACTGTACGCTTCTGGGCATTCAGCTGCTCGAGAATCTTCTTAGAAGTATCTGGCATAAAAGATTCAAGAAGTGAAGCACCAATTGTTATACTCTCAACAAGGTTGTAAAGAACTGTATTCAGTCTTCCATACTTACTCTCATCCTTTGCGAGTACCCATGGCATAGTTTCATCGATGTATTTGTTACATCTCTTGAACAGATTCCAAACCTCTGTCATTGCATCTGCAACACGAAGCTTATCCATGCATACATTTACACGAAGTCTGGTATCTCCAACAACTCTCTTCAGGTCGTCATCAACGTCTTCATTAACTCCGGCATTTGTTACAACACCGCCAAAATATTTATTAGACATTGAAATTGTTCTATTAACAAGATTGCCAAGAGTATTTGCAAGATCTGAATTAACTCTTTCAATCATGAGCTCCCATGAAACAACACCATCATTTTCAAATGGCATCTCATGAAGAAGGAAATATCTTACGGCATCAACACCGAAAAGATCTACCATATCATCAGCATATAATACATTACCACGGGATTTACTCATTTTGCCATCACTCTGAAGCAGCCATGGATGTCCGAATACCTGCTTTGGAAGCGGAAGATCCAGAGCCATCAGCATTATAGGCCAGTAAATAGTATGGAATCTAAGAATATCCTTTCCAATAAGATGGAGATCAGCTGGCCAGTATTTATCAAAAAGAGGACTGCTGTTTCCATCTACATCATAGCCAAGACCAGTGATATAGTTTGAAAGTGCATCTATCCATACATAAACAACGTGCTTTTTATCAAAATCAACAGGAATACCCCACTTAAATGAAGTTCTTGAAACACAAAGGTCCTGAAGTCCAGGTTTAAGGAAGGTATTTACCATCTCATTTTTACGTGCTTCCGGCTGAATAAATTCCGGATGCTCGTCAATGTATTTTATAAGCTTTGGAGCATATTTACTCATTTTAAAGAAATATGCTTCTTCAGAAGCTTCCTTAACAGGGCGTCCACAATCTGGACAGCAGCCGTCAACAAGCTGTGACTTGGTCCAGAATGACTCACAAGGTGTACAGTAAAGTCCTTCATATGAACCCTTGTAAATGTCACCCTTTTCATATAATTTTCTAAATATTTTCTGTATCTGTTTCTCGTGATCCGGGTCTGTTGTTCTGATAAACTTATCATATGAAGTATTCATCAGATCCCAGATACGTTTAATCTCAGTTGCCTTCTCATCTACGAATTCTTTCGGTGTGTTCAGCTCTTCAAAAGCTTTTGTTTCAATCTTCTGTCCGTGCTCATCAGTTCCGGTCTGGAATCTGACGTCATAGCCGATAAATCTCTTATATCTTGCTATACTATCAGCAAGGACAATCTCATAAGTATTGCCTATATGAGGCTTCCCAGATGCATAGGCAATTGCTGTTGTAATGTAATAAGGTTTTTTTGCCATTTTTCTTCTCCTTCGCTTTTGTTTATATAGCACTCTGTATATAAGCTAATGGAACTTAGTTTACAAAGTCGAAAGCATAAACAAAGCGCTACCAACCGCTATTGTACCACGAATGAATATCTGGTACAACAAAAAGATGTCAGGGAAGCTTTCCCTGACATCTGAATATTTTCTCTTATAATTCTCTCAAAAAAGTTAGATAGCATTGCTCATCTTAAACTTCTGAGCTTCTTTTTCATCCTTGGCTATGAGCATTTTGCCGCCAAGTCCTCTTACCTTCTCATCGAAGTCTTCGTATCCACGTTTAATATATTGAATCTCTTCAATGGTGCTGACGCCACTGGCTGACAGCGCGGCTATAACAAGTGCTGCTCCTGCTCTCAGATCCGAGGCAACAAGCCTTGCCCCTGTATATTTATTAACACCATTTATTATAGCGGAATTACCCTCGACTCTGATATTGGCACCCATACGTGTCAATTCAGAAACGTACTTGAATCTGTTCTCAAAAATGCTCTCGGTAACAATACTTATTCCATCAGCAAGTCCCAGTATTGAAGCCATCTGAGCCTGCATATCTGTTGGGAATCCAGGATATGGTAGAGTCTTAATCTGAGTTGTCTTCAGCTCTCCATCTGCCATAACACGTACAGAATCATCATACTCAATTACGTGAGCTCCCATTTCCACAAGCTTAGAAGAAATTGCTTCAAGGTGCTTAGGAATGACATTTCTTATGAGAACATTTCCACGAGTGGCTACTGCCATTGCCATAAATGTACCTGCTTCTATCTGATCAGGTATGATAGAATACTCAGCTCCGTGAAGCTTCTCAACTCCACGAACACGGATAACATCCGTACCAGCACCCTTGATATTTGCCCCCATAGTATTGAGGAAGTTTGCAACATCAACTATGTGTGGCTCCTTGGCTGCATTCTCAATAGTAGTTTTTCCTGGACTAAGCGAAGCTGCCATCATGATATTAATAGTTGCACCTACTGAAACAGTATCAAGATAAATGTGCGCGCCATGAAGTTCCTTAGCTTCAGCCACAATACTACCACCCGGTACTATCTCTGTCTTTGCACCAAGTTTCTCAAAGCCCTTGATGTGAAGATCGATAGGACGTGAACCAATATCACAACCACCTGGCAGTGCTACATTTGCATATTTATGCTTTCCAAGAAGCGCTCCAATAAGATAATAAGAAGCTCTGATTCTTCTAATATACTCGTCATCTACAGGCTGGCCTTCACGAATGCCCTTACCACAGATAACTACAGTATGTCTATCTTTATACTCAACAGTTGCGCCAATATTTTCAATAGCCTTAAGAAGTGTCCTTGTATCAGACACATACGGCACATTTTCAATCGTAACTTTATCATCGGTCATTACTGCAGCAGCAAGAATTCCAAGTGCAGCATTCTTGGCACCAGCTATAACAACTTCACCCTCAAGAGGAATGCCTCCTCTTATGACATATTGTTCCATAATATAGTAATCTTCCTTAATCTTTTAGAATATTAAAGTCGAAGTAGTTTACGTAACGTACAAATAACTATATCATTATAACACATTATTTTCATTTGTAAATAGAAATATTACAAAAATGTTACAAGATGTTACTATTCGCGGTTTATGAGATAGATGACAAAAATGACTGCTTGCAGGCACTTTTTGTTTATCTATCTCATAACACCTGCGAAGCAGGAACTCAGAATACACGATTTATTGCCTCCGCAAGGAGGCAGTAGAACATCGCATATAAGCTTATTTAAGCTTGCTTAAGAATAAGCTTTATGCGATGTGGAATCAAGAGTGTATTCTGAGTTACCGCGAATACTTATTACAGTTTATCCATGTTTAGTAGTATCTGCTTTTTTCCTACTACAAACATTCTCACTGCGGCGATGGTAAGGCCGAGAAATACTACTATATAAAATACCATTATTGGAAGTTTAAGCAGTTCATAAAGGAAGAGTCCCAGGACTATCACGCCTACTGAAAGAAGCATCATGACTGCCATGTTGAAAAATGTATTCAGGTTTCCACGTAATGCGCTATATTCATCGTCCCAGTCTACATATGGCGCCGAGCTGTCCATCATCATTCCTATAATCAGGGAAATCACATGTGCAAGCAGCATTATTATGGCATAGAAAATGCACATGTAGAATGGAATCTTCATATATATACAAATAATTATATCTGTTACAATTATTGCCGGATAGGTAAACATCAGACTGACAAATGCTTTTGCATACAGCTGAATATCATAAGGAACTGGTATGAACTTGAGAAGTGCGAGATGCTGTCCTTCTCTTGTAAATGCAGTCGATGCCAGTGAATTAAGAGCGGTTGCAATGAAGGAAATTCCTAAAACAACCATTATGAGAATCATTCCTGCTCTGTCCTTGCCATCATTATACATTTCGATGAACGCAGCAAGTGCACCTTTATTTCGTGAGAAATGAAACAGTGCCCAGATTCCTGCCGGCCATAGTATATTGATATAAGCACAGTTTCCCGAAAATGCCTTAGTTCTGAGTATAACTCTAAGCTCTTTTTGCAGACTTGCCTTGAATTGGGAAGCTTCTACGATATCCTTGGATTTTACTTCTGCCTTCTTCGAAGAACCAAGACTTGCTGCTGTATAAAGGCCTGCCTGATATAGAAGTTTTCCTAAGAAATAAAGAACCCCAAGTAAGAAGATATTTCCAGCTATATAAAGAAGAAGATATATTATGCTTCCTCTTCCGATAGCCTCAGAAAGCCACGGAACCGGAAAGAATATTATATTCAGAGTGCGAAGAAGCAGATTCTGACCACTTCCCAGTGATTCTACGTAGTTTTCCATATTTACTTCGCCTATTCCTCTGAGGGAATATACGAAAATACCTGCAAATATCAGCAGAAATATCGTTGACATACGATAAAATATCTTCGTGTCCTTTACACCCTTAAGTGCAGCCATAAGAATAAGACTGAAAACTGCACAGTAAATCATCGGGATAAGCGGAATAAGTGCTACTCCTAAAACAGATCCAATCAGTGAAATAGGATTGAGCGCAGCTGCAATCCCGATATTTCGCCCAATTGCAAGAAAATATCCTACAAAAACTGCAATAAGAATAAGGAATTCCATCACACTTTCTGCAAAATAAGCATAGAAAAACTTTGCCATCATAAGATGATGCGACGGAATCGGAAGCGTAACAAAATGCTCCCTGTCAGAAGAGAAAAACATGATACTGAAAATAACAAGAATTCCAAATATCATTGAAAAAGCTGACAGAATCTGCATTTCAAAAAGCATTCCACCTCCTGGGCTTCCTGCTTCAAGAAGAGCTTCTGTCATAACATAACTTATGAAACCAACAATTGCAGTACAAGGAATCATAATACATAAAACAGCTACAAGTGCCAGTATTTTGTAACCAGTACTCTCAGGCATCTTCATTTCAGAATTCTTCGACAAAACCCGAGTTAATGACATTATACTTTTTAAACCCATATAAACCTCTCAAAATCTAGTGATTTCCTACCATTTCAATGAATATCTGCTCCAGATCCTGTCCTGGATGCTGTTTAGCCAGATCCTCTACAGTTCCCTGATACAGATTCTTTCCATGATTGATTATCATTATTCTGTCACAGAGTTTTTCTGCAACTTCCAGAACATGTGTTGAAAAAAGAACTGCATTGCCCTTTTCCGCATGCTCCTTCATCATCTGCTTCAGCTGAAATGCTGCAGTCGGGTCAAGTCCTGTCATAGGCTCATCCAGTATCCATGCTGGTGGATTATGAATAAGTGCAGCAATTACCATAGTTTTCTGTCTCATACCATGTGAGTATTCTCTCATAGGACGACCAAGGGATTCACGAATCTCGAACCTGTCCGCGAGATCATTTATCCTGTCCTCTCTCTTATCAAGAGGAACCTTATAAAGATTCGCAATGTAATTAATATATTCAATTCCTGTCAGCTGAAGAAGCATATCAGGATTATCTGCTACATATGCAAAGCTTTCCTTAGCTTTAATAGGCTCTTCAACAATGTCAAAGCCATTAATAGTTGCCTTTCCTTCTGTTGGCTTTAGTATACCTGTAAGCATCTTAATACAGGTTGTTTTTCCGGCACCATTTGGTCCTGCAAATCCAACAATTTCCCCTGGCTTAATCTCAAAAGAAAGCCCATCTACTGCCTTAAAATCCTTCCCATAGATCATTGAAAGATTGTCTGCCTTTATCATATTATAACCCTTTCTTCCACGGAGTAGCATGCGCCCCTACAAGTATTCACTGTTAACCCAGAATACATTCCTGATTCCATGGCGCAAAACAAAAAACACTATCCATATTTTATCATTAAAACATGGATAGTGCTATATAAAATGTCAGATTTTCACTGCTTTTGTCTTACTCCAGCTTGAGAACACTTTGCTTCCTTTGGGGGAATTCTTATATGCTCTGATTCTTACATAAACTGTTTTTCCTTTCCAGTTTTTTACAATCGAGAGTGACTTCTTATTTACATTAGTAGTAATATTATAGGTCTTCTTTCCCGAGAATCTCTTATTGCCGGAAACCTGAATCTGGTAACCTGTCGCTGCAGAAAACTTATTCCAGGATACAACGAGCTTGCCGGCCTGTACAGAAGCCCTGGGCGCTCTGCTGATAAGTGTCTTTGCTGCTGTATCTATAGGTTTAGCCTTTATTCTGAAGTTGTATAATCCACAGTAATAAGAAGCTATACAAAGTCTGTAGGTTCCTTTTTCCAAAGCAAAGCTCTGTTTTAAGCTTGCCCCTTTCAGAGAAGCTTCAGACATATTTGCTCCATTTGATTTGGTAAGAATATAAGAAAGCTGAATACCATTTGATTTTTCTGAAAGAGAGAAGTCAATTATGCTTTTCTGGTTAAGTGTAAAGGTATAATAATCCATCTTATCACCTTTACATATTATTCCGGTCCATACGTTACCTGTCAGATTCTTTATCTTTGAAGCAGTTTTTTCAGTATCATTATTTTTAGCTTCTGTTTCTTTAAAGGTTTCATTCGCTGAATTAAAATAGAAAACACATTTATTTACAGAATCATATCCAGTCTTTATTCTAACAGAATACTTTCCCGCTCTCATGAATGAGGTAAGGCCTCTGCTTGAAAATCTATCTGTATCTATTACAACATCATCCTTTGAGTTTCTAATCTCGACCTCATCGATTTGTGTTGAAAGCGAATTACCAGTAAGTACTCCTGAGCTTGAAAGAGTTAATGTATAATAAAAATCTGTATTTCTGGCATTTTCATCAAAAGCAATGATTTTATTAATTGGTAGCTGAGCTCCCACTCCGATTGGCTCTGTAGACGCTTCAACCTCTTTTGCCGGAATCAATCCAAAAGCACTAATCAAAATAACGAATGACATTAGCAGATTCAATATTTTCTTTTTCACCATATTTAAAATATTCCTCCGTTTTTTTCGCTCTTATTTGTCTGCCTCGCAGTATTCACATCTGTAGATTCTTCTCTCAGGGTCTGTAAGATTGAAGATATGTGGGATATTAGGTTCGATTGCGGTTATGCAACGAGGATTCTTGCATCTTTTGATATTAACAAGTCTTGTCGGTAGATCAACCTTCTTCTTTTCAACTGTAACGCCATCTTTGATAATGCTGACTGTTACACCAGGATCGATATATCCGATTACATCAAGGTTAATATCATACTCATCCTTATCAACCTTGATGATATCCTTTTTACCCATTTTTTCAGACTTTACATTCTGCATCATTGCCACACTGCAATCAAGCTTATCAAGTCCAAGATCATAATATATCTTCATAGCATTACCTGCAGTTATATGGTCAAGAACTATACCGTTTTGGATACTATCTATTTTCATAATAATTATACTCCTATTATTTCATGGTATATTTACATCATCACTATTATAAACTCACAAGTCTATATATTCTATTCATATTTAAAATTTATACATCAAGACCAATGAGGCGGCTGATCAGAGCCATTCGGGCAAACTTTCCGTATTTGACCTGTCTGAAATAGCAGGCTCTCGGATCATTATCTACTGATGGAGCTATCTCATTTACTCTTGGAAGTGGATGAAGTATTATCATGTCAGGTTTTGCCAGTTTCATTTTCTTTTTATCGAGTATGTAAGTATCCTTGAGTCTTACATAATCAGCTTCGTTGAAGAAACGTTCTCTCTGAACTCTAGTCATATAAAGGATGTCAAGCTTGCCAATATTGTCTTCAAGGGATGTGACCTCTTCATATTCAAGTCCGGCAGGCTCTATCACTTCAGAAATGATATAGTCCGGCACCTTTAATTCTTCTGGAGATATGAGTACGAATCTGATTCCTTCATATCTTGAAAGAGCTTTTATGAGTGAATGAACAGTACGTCCAAACTTAAGGTCTCCACAGAGACCAACTGTCATGTTATCAAGGTGTCCTTTTTCTTTTCTGATGGTTAGAAGGTCGGTAAGTGTCTGGGTTGGATGGTTATGGCCGCCATCACCAGCATTTATTATCGGAACCGGTGAAAACATGGAAGCAAGCTTAGGCGCACCCTCGTTAGGATGTCTCATTGCTATTACATCAGCAAAACAACCTACTGTTCTTACTGTGTCTTCAACGCTTTCTCCCTTCGAAACAGAGGAATCATTTGCAGAAGAAAAACCGATTACATTTCCGCCAAGATCAAGCATTGCTGATTCAAAACTAAGTCTTGTCCTGGTTGATGGCTCATAAAATAATGTAGCTATCTTTTTTCCTTTTCCAACCTCAGCGTAGGCAGATGGATTCTCATACATTTTCTCTGCTAAGCTTAGTATATCATCCAACTCTTCAACTGATAAATCCATTGGGTCGATTAAATGTTTCATATACTTACTTTTCATCCTTTCAATCTTTTTTCTTCACCATTACCGTCAAAAAGGAATCACAAGTAAACCTGTGATTCCTTTCAATTTTCCTATAATCTAAATCCTATCTCTTTGGACGGATAGTAGCTGTAGATGGATTTGACCATGCTCCATAATATTTCTTTCCATTTAACTTAATATAACTTCTGATACGAATTGTATATTTTCCAGCAGAAATGTAACTAAGATTTATACTTGATTTTTTACCATTTGCTATTGTCACTGTTCTGGCATTTGCGAAAGAACCCTGAGTAATCTGCAACTCATATCCTGAAACATAGGACTGAGTATACCAATAGAAATATGGCTGTCCACTTGAACTTGATCTATAACCTGAAGGAGAAGACATCTTCTTTGGAATAATAGTAACTGTAAATGAAGTCTTCTTTCCACTGCCATCCTTAGCAGTTGCTATAATCTTAACCTTACCTGGTCTGTAAGCTGTAAACTTACCTGTTTCACTATTAATATAACCCAT
>JAILEL010000436.1 GCA_024687845.1 Eubacterium sp. | reverse complement strand
CATGATTCTTGCATGCCAGAATATCTCGAAAAGTTTTTCGGATAATACTGTATTAAAAAATGTAAATTTTCATATAGAAAAAAATGACAAACTTGCGATTGTAGGTATTAACGGAGCAGGCAAATCTACTCTTCTCAAGATCATTCTTGGTGAGCTGGATGCCGACTCAGGAAATGTCATCATTTCCAGAGATATCCGTCTTGGCTATCTGTCCCAAACTCAGGATACTGAGCTTGGCAATACTATATATGGTGCCATGAAGGAAGCCAAGCAGTACATCATTGATATGGAAGCCAAGATCCGTGAGCTGGAGCTTAAGATGAAGGAACTCACTGGTGATGAATTAAGCAGTGTTCTCGAAGCTTATAACAGACTTACCACAGCCTATGACAGGGAAAATGGATACGCTTACGAAAGTGAAATCACCGGAGTTATTGCAGGCCTTGGTTTTTCCAAGGAAGACTATGAACGTCCAATCGCAACCCTGTCCGGTGGTCAGAAAATGAGAGTTGCTCTGGGACGTCTGCTTCTCAGCCATCCCGATGTCATTCTTCTCGATGAGCCTACTAATCATCTTGATATGGAATCCACGCAGTGGCTCGAAGGATATCTATCATCCTATCCAGGAGCCGTGATCGTTGTCAGCCATGACAGATATTTTATCGATAAGATATCCAATAAAATCCTTGAGATAGATCAGGGTAGCTCTGCACTTTATAATGGAAGCTATTCATACTACAGTGAGGAAAAAGCCAAAAGGCGTAAAGCACTTCTGAATGCATATATGAAGCAGCAGGCTGAAATACAGCATGAGGAAGCAGTTATAACCAAGCTTAAACAGTTTAACCGTGAGAAGTCTATTAAGCGAGCTGAAAGCCGCGAAAAGAAGCTTGATAAGATCGAGCGTTTAGATAAGCCTACCGAAGTAAGTAGTGAAATAAGACTAACACTCGAACCTGTGTGCGAGTCTGGAAATGATGTTCTTGAAGTCACCGGTCTCTCTAAAGCATTCGGAAATAATTCACTATTTGATAATCTTGATATTGACATCAAGAGAGGTGAGAAGGTTGCACTTATTGGTGGAAATGGAACAGGCAAAACAACCATCCTGAAGCTTATCAATCGTCGTCTCCCCAAGGATAGCGGAATGATAACTCTAGGTTCCAAGGTTCGTATCGGTTATTTCGATCAGGAGCACCATGACCTGGACATTAGCAAGACTATTTTCGATGAAATGTCAGATTCCTTCCCGGAAATGAATAATACTAGGATAAGAAATGTACTTGCCGCTTTCCTTTTTACCGGCGAGGATATATTTAAAAAGATTGCAGATCTTTCTGGTGGAGAACGAGGACGTCTGTCACTTGCCAAGCTGATGCTCTCTCCTGCTAATTTTCTCATACTTGATGAGCCTACCAACCACCTCGATATTCCTTCTAAGGAAATCCTTGAAGATGCTCTGAGAGAATATACAGGAACTATCCTCTATGTAAGCCATGACAGATATTTTATCAACAAAACTGCTACAAGAATTATCGAGCTTAGAGAAAAAGTTCTTACAAACTATAATGGAGATTATGATTTTTATTCAGAGAAAAGAGATGATCTGTTCATTCTCCAGCATCCTGAGTTTGCAGGAAATATTGGATTTACCTCTGTACCTGCAGACAGTTCAAAGGAATCTCCCAAAGCAGGCAGTTCTGATGCCCAAAGCAGCAATATAGCAAATGCATCAGTTAATATCAGCAATAAATCAGCTGCCAGAGAAGAATACGAAAACAAGAAGGCAGAATATGCAAGACAGCGTAAGATGGCTAATGATCTCAAAAAAACAGAAAAAGAAATAGCTGATACCGAAGCAAAAATCGACGAACTGGATGCACAGTTAAATGATCCAGCTAACGGTACTAATGCTGAACTTCTTATAGAGCTTTCTGCAAAAAAAGAAGAAGCAGAAGAACGGCTTCTTGAACTCTATGAACATTTGGAAGAAATATCTTAAGCTTCTTCCTAACCTCGAATTATCTCATATATAGTAACTCCCAGCGTTCCGATTATATACAGTATCATTCCGATATTGATATATATAGTTGGAAACGCTGTTTTTTTATCCAGAGGAGACTCTCTGTCATCCACCTTCATCTGGCTATGATGAAGTGCAAAAAGTATCACTCCAGCAACTATCGCTATAAAAAACAGCCCCATATATATGAGAAATAGTAGAAATGCAGGGTTAGTATAAAGTTTAAATATCATCTGCTGAGCCTCAGGGTCCATCGGATCTAGTCCCGACACAGCCTGCAATTCTTCGAGATTCAGATTCTTCACGATGATCATCGGAATAATTCCATGAATAAAATTCACAGTCATATGAAGAATAACGGTATATCTAAGCTTTCCAGATATAGTATAAATATATGCAAAAAGCATTCCAAGTAAGGTTGCATAGAAAAACTGATGCAGATTGGTATGGAACAGTCCAAACATTAATCCTGATAGGATTATAGTATATTTCTTTGAATACTGTCCCAGACGATCTATAAGCAGCTTTCTAAATGTAAGCTCTTCAAAAAATGGTGCAATCAATACTGTGAAAGCAAGACTAGGTAATAACTCCTGCTTCTGTACCATTTCTATAGTTGTATTCGGAATAACTATACCAGTTGTTTTATTTATCACAAAAGTAAGTATGCTTCCTGTAATATTTCCAGCCATCATAAAAAATGCTGCCATCAGATAAAACTGAAAAATGAATTTGGGTTTCACTTCATGTTCTTCAGGTTTTTGAACCGGAACATTTCTGATAACAAGATAGCAGATTGGAAAACCTATTACCCATAACGGAGCAAGCCCTAACAGATAGACTAACCAGCTGTTGCCCCTTATCTGTTCAGCATGTCCCATGATAAGGCGAGCAAGAAGTATCGAAGAGCCTTCAGCTGCTGCCATAAACATGAAGTATCCAAAGCCCGTCCATGAGTATTTCTTTCTGATATCAACTAATTCCACACTATTTTCTCTCATAACAACTATTTATCCATAACAGATGAAACTACTTCTTTGACTATCTCAAGTCCTTCCTTAAGTGTATCAACATCTATTGTAAGAGGTGGCATAATCTTGAGAACAGCATCCTTACGTCCTGCAACTTCAAGGATAAGCTTCCTGTCAAAGGATTCATGAACACATTTGAGAGCATATGTAGGATCAACATGTGTGAAATCTATTCCCCAAATCATACCGATACCTCTATACTCAAGATCACTGTATTTGCTCCAGATTTCTGTAAGAGCTGCCTTGATAATCTCACCCTTCTCTCTTGCAACTTCGTCCAGCTTATTATCTACAAAATAATCAATTGCAGCCTTTCCGCCTACAAATGCAAGGTTATTACCACGGAAGGTTCCATTATGCTCAGCAGGTCTGAATATATCAAGTTCAGGTCTCATAAGAAGCAGAGACATTGGCGTACCAAATCCACTGATTGACTTAGAAAGAACAACCATATCTGGAATAATTCCTGCTCTTTCAAATGAGAAGAACGAACCACTACGACCGATACCAACCTGGATGTCATCAACTATAAGAAGAATGTCATTTGCAGTACAATACTTACGTAAGCCTCTGAGCCATTCAACACTTGCGATATTGATTCCACCTTCAGCCTGAATTGTCTCAAGAATAATAGCTGCTGGCTTGTCAACGCCTGAATGATCATCGTCAATAATCCATTTCAGGTAATTAAGAGCCTCAACACCCTCTGTTCCGTCATATGGAGCAAATGTAACATCGTCAAGTGATACTCCTGCACCACCTCTGCTGACTCTGTCTGTAGTAACAGCAAGACTTCCAAGAGTCATACCATGAAATGCACCACCAAATGCAATTACATTTCTTCTCTTGGTGAACTTTCTAGCAAGCTTAAGAGCTGCCTCAACAGCATTTGTTCCTGTT
>JAILEL010000435.1 GCA_024687845.1 Eubacterium sp. | reverse complement strand
CATGATTCTTGCATGCCAGAATATCTCGAAAAGTTTTTCGGATAATACTGTATTAAAAAATGTAAATTTTCATATAGAAAAAAATGACAAACTTGCGATTGTAGGTATTAACGGAGCAGGCAAATCTACTCTTCTCAAGATTATTCTTGGTGAGCTGGATACCGACTCAGGAAATGTGGTCATTTCCAGGGATATCCGTCTTGGCTATCTGTCCCAGACTCAGGATACTGAGCTCGGCAACACCATTTACGGTGCCATGAAGGAATCCAAGCAGTACATACTTGATATGGAAGCAAAGATTCGCGAGCTGGAGCATAAGATGAAGGAGCTTACTGGAGATGAACTAAGTAGTGTTCTCGAAGCTTATAACAGACTTACCACGGCTTATGACAGGGAAAATGGATATGCTTATGAAAGTGAAATCACCGGAGTTATCGCAGGTCTTGGTTTTTCTAAAGAAGACTACGAACGTCCAATTGCAACCCTGTCTGGAGGTCAGAAAATGCGAGTTGCCCTGGGACGTCTGCTTCTCAGCCATCCTGATATCATACTTCTTGATGAGCCTACAAACCATCTTGATATGGAATCCACTCAGTGGCTTGAAGGATATCTATTCTCCTATCCAGGAGCTGTAATCGTTGTCAGCCATGACAGATATTTTATCGATAAGATATCTAATAAGATTCTTGAGATAGATCAGGGTAGTTCTGCTCTTTATAACGGAAGTTATTCATATTACAGTGAAGAAAAATCCAAAAGACGTAAAGCTCTTCTAAATGCATATATGAAGCAGCAGGCTGAGATACAGCACGAGGAAGCAGTTATAACCAAGCTTAAGCAGTTCAATCGTGAGAAGTCTATTAAACGTGCCGAAAGTCGTGAGAAGAAGCTTGATAAGATCGAGCGTTTAGATAAACCTACTGAAGTAAGTAGCGAGATGCGACTAACACTTGAACCCGTCTGCGAGTCTGGAAATGATGTTCTTGAGGTCTCAGGTCTCACCAAAGCCTTCGGAGATAATTCACTATTTGAAGATCTTGCAATAGATATCAAGAGGGGTGAGAAGGTTGCTCTTATCGGTGGAAATGGAACAGGTAAAACAACCATTCTGAAGCTTATTAATCGTCGTATCCCCAAGGATAGTGGAATGATCACACTTGGTTCCAAGGTTCGTATCGGTTATTTTGATCAGGAACACCATGATCTGGATATTAGCAAAACTATTTTCGATGAAATGTCAGACTCTTTCCCGGACATGAATAATACAAGGATAAGAAATGTACTTGCTGCTTTCCTTTTCACAGGGGAGGATGTATTTAAAAAGATTGCAGATCTTTCCGGTGGAGAAAGAGGACGTCTGTCACTTGCTAAGCTGATGCTCTCTCCTGCCAATTTCCTCATACTTGATGAGCCTACAAACCACCTCGATATTCCTTCCAAGGAAATCCTTGAAGATGCTCTTAGAGAATATACAGGAACCATCCTCTATGTAAGCCATGACAGATATTTTATCAACAAAACCGCTACAAGAATTATCGAGCTTAGAGAAAAAGTTCTAACAAGCTATAATGGAAATTATGATTTTTATTCTGAGAAAAAGGATGAGCTGTTCATTCTCCAGCATCCTGAGCTGGCAGGAAATATTGGCATGGCTGATGCACAAGGCAGCAACATGGTAAACGGTTCAGTATCTTCCTCTGGTTCCGGTACAACTGCTTCCTTTGCCCGTGTTAATATCAGCAATAAATCAACCGCCAGAGAAGAATATGAAAATAAAAAGGCAGAATACGCACGGCAGCGTAAGCTGGCTAATGATCTTAAAAAAACTGAAAAAGAAATCGCAGATACCGAAGAAAAAATCGATGAACTGGATACGCAGTTAAATGATCCAGCTAACGGTACTAATGCTGAGCTTCTTATAGAACTTTCTACAAAAAAAGAAGAAGCCGAAGAACGGCTTCTTGAACTCTATGAACATTTGGAAGAACTTTCTTAGGTGTCTTCCTAACCTCGAATTATATAATATATAGTAACTCCCAGCGTTCCGATTATATATAGTATCATTCCGATATTGATATATATAGTTGGAAACGCTGTTTTTTTATCCAGCGGTGACTCTCTGTCATCCACCGTCATCTGCTTATGATGAAGTGCAAATAGTATCACTCCAGCAACCATAGCTATAAAAAATAGTCCCATGTATAATATAAACAATAAAAATGCCGGATTAGTATAGAGCTTAAATATCATCTGCTGAGCTTCAGGATCCATCGGGTCCATCCCCGACACAGACTGCAGTTCTTCGAGATTAAGATTCTTCACAATTATCATTGGAACAATTCCATGAAGAAAATTCACGATCATATGAAGAATAACGGTATATTTAAGCTTTCCAGATATAGTATAAATATATGCAAATAGCATTCCCAGAAAGGTTGCATAGAAAAACTGATGCAAATTAGTATGGAACAGTCCGAACATTAATCCCGATAGAATTATAGTATATTTCTTTGAATACTGTCCCAGACGATCTATAAGCAGCTTTCTGAATGTAAGCTCTTCAAAAAACGGTGCAATCAATACCGTAAAAATGAGACTAGGTATTAACTTTTGCCTCTGTACCATTTCTATAGTTGTATTTGGAATAACTACTCCAGTGGTTTTATTTATTACAAAAGCAAGTATACTTCCCATAATATTTCCAGCTATCATGAAAAATGCCGCCATCAGATAAAACTGAAAAATGTATTTTGGCTTTACCTCATGTTCCTCAGGTTTTTGAACAGGAACATTTCTGATAACAAGATAGCAAAGTGGGAACCCTATTACCCATAATGGGGCGAGACCTAACAGATAGACCAGCCAGCTGTTATTCCTTATCTGCTCCGCATACCCCGCAATAAGATGGGCAATAAGAATTGAAGATCCTTCAGCTGCTGCCATAAAAGCGAAGTAGCCAAAGCCAACCCATGAATATTTCTTTCTGATATCAACTAATTCCATACTTTTTCACTCATAACATCTATTTATCCATAACAGATGCAACTACTTCTTTGACAATCTCAAGTCCTTCCTTAAGTGTATCAACATCTATTGTAAGTGGTGGCATAATCTTGAGAACAGCATCTTTACGACCAGCAACCTCGAGGATAAGATTCTTATCGAAGGATTCATGAACACATTTGAGGGCAAGTGAAGGATCAACATGTGTGAAGTCAATTCCCCAAATCATACCGATACCTCTATATTCAAGATCACTGTATTTACCCCAGATTTCTGTAAGAGCTGTCTTGATGATCTCACCCTTTTCTCTTGCAGCCTCGTCCAGCTTATTGTCTACAAAATAATCAATTGCAGCCTTTCCGCCTACAAATGCAAGGTTATTACCACGGAAGGTTCCATTATGCTCAGCAGGTCTGAATATATCAAGTTCAGGCCTCATAAGAAGCAGAGACATTGGTGTACCAAATCCACTGATTGACTTAGAAAGAACAACCATGTCCGGAATTATTCCAGCTCTTTCAAATGAGAAGAACGAACCACTACGACCGATTCCAACCTGGATGTCATCAACTATAAGAAGAATGTCATTTGCGGTACAATACTTACGTAAGCCTCTAAGCCATTCAACACTCGCAATATTGATTCCACCTTCAGCCTGAATTGTCTCAAGGATAATAGCTGCCGGCTTGTCAACGCCTGAATGATCATCATCAATAATCCATTTCAGGTAATTAAGAGCCTCAACACCTTCTGTACCATCATATGGAGCAAATGTAACATCATCAAGTGATACTCCTGCACCGCCTCTGCTGACTCTGTCTGTAGTAACAGCAAGACTTCCAAGAGTCATACCATGAAATGCACCACCAAATGCAATTACATTTCTTCTCTTGGTGAACTTTCTAGCAAGCTTAAGAGCTGCCTCAACAGCATTTGTTCCTGTT
>JAILEL010000433.1 GCA_024687845.1 Eubacterium sp. | reverse complement strand
TCTTCTCTGGTGGCATCAGGACGACCGATGGAGATGTTGTTTGCTACTGTATCCTGGAACAGATATACTCTCTGGAATACCATACTGATATTATCCATCAGGCTTCCAAGGGATACATCCCTGATATCTTTCCCTCTAACTCTAATGCTTCCATCCTTTACATCCCAGAATCTCGCAAGAAGATTTGCAATTGTAGATTTACCACCACCCGAAGGTCCAACCAGGGCAGTCATCTCACCCTGCTTGATAGAGAAGGAAACGTTCTTAAGAACATCCTTATCTGTATATCCAAAAGTCACATTGTTATATTCGATTTCAGGATTTTTCCTGTCACTCTTTGATTTACCTCTTCCATCCTTACTTAATTCAAGTACCTCTTTGCCTGTGTCATTTAGTTCTTTCTCAGCGAACACAGCTTCTATCCTGTCTAAGCATGCAGAGGTAACTGTGAGTCTTGCAATCTGTCCATAATAGGCCTTGATTGAAACAAAAAGATCGAAAAGAAATATAATAAGGCCAACAAAATAATCGGCTCTTAGTTCTCCAAGATTATATAAATAATATCCCAGCCCCAGAGTCGCTGCTGTACCAATTCCATATGTAAGATACATGGCTCTTGCCCATGGAGAATAGTCCACTTCAAAAGCAATACTCTCATCACAGGATTTTTTAAAATTATCCGTAAGAGCCTTCGACTTATCTCCCAGAAGGTTATAGGACTTTATAATTCCTATTCCTTCTGTAAAATCCAGCACCGCGTCCGTAAGGTGTTCACTGTATTCCTGTTTCTTTTCAGAATGCTCTAGAGTATTCTTCATCATCAGATTTCCAACCAGAATGAAAACTCCGGTAATTATTAGCGTCAAGATTCCTATCTTCCAATTCAGGAAAAGCATCATAACAACCATAATGCCCTGGGATATAATAAATGTCACTGTTTCCGCAAGTACTGCCATACAGTTTTCTTCGATGAATACCATATCTGTAGAAAGTACTGAACTAATCTTTCCTATATTTCCTTCTGTAAAATATCCCATAGGAAGCTTTCTGAGATGATCACCTAATCGGTTTCTCATATCAGCAAATACCATATATCCGGCAGCCGATTCGAGAACATTTGTGATATGTTCAAACACAGCCTCCAGAATCACACTGGCTATTACACCTATCAACATATATAAACATATCTTCTTATCCATCTTTCCCTGCATAAAAAGGCTTATTGCAAAAAAGCAGAGAACCATAGGCATTCTCATAAGAATCCCCTTTATGAAGGAAGTAACATAAGAGCATCTGATTCTCGTCTTATATCTTCCTGTCATATTGATAAGTCTATGCATTATCTTAATCATACGAATCTCCTTACTATACGATAACTTGACTTACATCATGTAATTCTTTTTCATATTATGATCCTTATTAATCACGTATCTTCCATGTACTGGCGCTCACTGAAGCATTCCATAGCTTTGCATACTCCTCACTTGTTTCCAGCAGGTCACTGTGAGTACCCGAAGCGATGAGATTTCCTTCCTTCAATACACATATCTTATCTGCATTTTTAATAGTAGATAATCTATGCGCTATTACTATTACAGTTTTTCCTCTGATTATCTCATCAATTGCCGCATTCATTTTCTCCTCATTTTCCGGGTCCATAAATGCAGTTGCTTCATCCAGCACTATGATAGGAGCATTCTTGAGTATGGCTCTCGCCAGAGCAACACGCTGTCTCTCACCACCTGAAAGCATCTTGCCACCATCTCCGACAGCTGTATCTATTCCATTCGGAAGTCTGTCAAGGAATTCATTACACTGTGCCCTCTCGGCAGCTTCCAGAACCTCTGCTCGAGTAGCATCCGGCTTACCAAGCAAAATGTTATCGTAGATTGTAGTATTAAAAAGAAACTGCTCCTGGGCTACATATGCAACCTTTTCATTTAATGCATATAACGACATATCTGTTATATCCTGCCCACCTATACTGATTGAGCCTCCGTCCAGGTCATAGTAATGAACCAGCAGCTTTGCAAGAGTAGACTTTCCACTTCCAGACTCGCCAACCAGAGCTGTAGTTTCACCCTGTCTCAAATCAAGGCTGATTCCGTGCAGAACCTCCACTTCCTTATATGAAAAGTGTACATTTTTATATTCCACATTCAGATTATCGCCTTTAAAATCTGCTGTTCCTGCCTTGAGCGGAGGATGCTCCAGAAGCTTTTCCAGCTCATTTATCTTAAAGTCCAGCTGTGGAAACTTTCCGGCAAAGTTAAGGGCCTTAAGAAATGAAGGACCAACCGCAAAAGACATACATATAACAAGTATCAGCTTATCTAAAGGAATCGCTCCGCTCAGTACCATAAGCGATCCAACTGGAAGGATGAGCAGAACA
>JAILEL010000422.1 GCA_024687845.1 Eubacterium sp. | reverse complement strand
GTTTACCATTGATTTATGTAAACCATCATTTGTTCCATCTGTATGAGCCCTGCTGCCACTTTCATTCTGAAGGCTATCAAGAGCTGATTTTGCTATTTTATCAGGAAATGTATGTGTATGAAAGTCTATAATTCTCATTTTAAATCAACGCTTTACGCGTATAACCTCTCTATAACTGCTTTTGACACTTATGTCATTATATCGTTACTATTCACAGTTATCATGAGATAAGTAAACAAAAAGTGCCTGCAAGCAGTCATTTTTGTTACTTATCTCATGAACTGTGAATAGTAACATTATATCTCTCCATATCAAGTTATGCAAATCATAACAGTATAAACTATAGAAAAAAAACAAAAACCTTCGAATATAAAGGGAAGTATCACTTACATTCGAAGGTTTTTATTCAATTTACAGTCTTTTTCTGTACTTTAAAAAGAAAGGATGAGGTTCATAAAATTGCTTTAACAACTTTATGCGCTTACTATAATACATAATTGTATCCATTAAGCATCATTTTTCCATTATTTTAGAATCATTCTCATTAAGAAAGGCTGACTCTTTCAGTTAACTAAGATATCATTAGTAAATATAAAAATCTAGCAGGCTCTTCTGACATCACGGCCACAAACCTCAATCAGTTCGTAGAAATTATCTATCTCTTTCAAGTCTCCCTTGGATATCTCACTTACCCTAAGCTTAAAATCTTCAGGATGGATAAATAATGGAATGTTGTCCCACCAGATATCATAATTTTTATTTACAAGGTATTCTTCTTCAATATATTTCTTTAGCTTCAGTCCATCTTCTTCAGTCCATCTTGATATTCCAAACAGCTGATATCCATGATTACCACCTATTGTAGTTGACTCAATGAAGCCTTCCGAGTCAGGATACATTACCCATTCATCAGTTTCCTCATGCAGCGTGCATCCTGCATAACCTGAGTATTCAAATTCTGAATGTAAAATGTCAGGATTATAAATTATCTGGTCACCATCCACACAGATAGCATTTTTCAGATATTCTCTGGCAACAAACATTGAAGAAATATTATTTCTTGTTTCGTAATATGGATTGTATAGAATATCGATATCCGGATACTTCTTCTTAACCTCTGAAAACCTACTAGCCAGATATCCTGTTACAACATGTATCTCATAGATTCCATTTTCATGTAATGCATCGATAACGGTATCGATCATTCTTGTTCCATTTACCTTTACCATAGGCTTTGGTGTATCGTCTGTAGCCGGTCTTAGACGAGATCCCAAACCAGCCGCCATAATGATTGCCCTTTCAGCTTTATGCATGTTAATCACCTTCCTTTAATGTGAATTGCAGTTAAATCCATTTATGTTCACGATTATATTTATTTCTTTAATTCGTGAACATTATAGACACCTTACACATTAAATGTCAAGCTGATTTTTTGTTATTTATCTCTTTAATCCATAAAATCCACCGTCAAACCTTCATTTTCTTCACAGGCGTCCTGGCATAACCTTCGAAATTTACTGATATAGCTACTCATTTTCTCATCAACTTCAGCTGCTCCCTTTACTATTATTATTCTCTCTGAAGGAGCTTCACTAAGCACATCATAGAGCGAATCGAGGTTATTTCCATAATATTCTGGAACTTCTATAGCTTCTCTTATTCTTTTGTGGAATTCTCTACGACTCTGAATGCCAGAGAGGTCTACAACCACATTGTCACCCTTTTCTGAATTAAACTCATCAACATTTCCCATCTATCTTTCCTCCCCATAAAGAAGCTCAAAGGTTTCATAATGATCCCCTGTATAATATATTCGACCATCATCTGAATAAACTATTCTTTTGGCTCCTCGTTTACTCTTTCCAAGAGTATCTATGTCACATTCATGATATGTTCCATATTCAGGAAGCGTGCCCTCATAATTTCCGAATTTGTCGCCTCCGATACATTTTCCAGGAGCAAAGTCCTCCAGTGAACCGCCGCTCCAGCCCAGTTTCTTTGCTTCTTTCTTTGTAATAAAATTGGATGGAAGTTTATTATAAGTGAAAATGTATAAAGCCACGTCTTCTTTAGAGGTATATGTTCCATCCTCAGCTATTTCATTTATTTCTGAAGTATTCTTTTCTTCAGAAGCTTTTTCCGTCTCTTCCTCGTCCTCAGACTCAGAAGAATCCTCAGTCGATATCTCTGTATCAGATTCCGTCGGCGACTCAGTCGTTTCCGTTTCATTTGCCACAGATTCAGTTGTAACTGACTCAGCCGTAACTGACTCTGTAGAAACAGAATCAGTCGTATCTAGCTCGGTTGTCACTGACTCGGTTGTCACTGCCCCGGTTGTTACTAACTCAGTTGTCACTTCGGACGCAGGAGTTTCAGAACCTGCCTGACTTCCCACATTCTTCTTATCACCGCATCCAGTCACGCCCACAATAAGAAAAATAGTCAAAATAAAATATAACAGTTTCAATTTACGTCTATTCATTAGTCTTATCTCATTTCCTTTCCACATCATAAAATATTATATTTCCAACAATTATACATTAGCCTATATTTCGATACAACTAATTCAAACTATAATTGATTTATTTATACATTTGACATTTTTACTATTTTTGTATATATTGAACAAAAGTATTTTCTTATTCGTAATATTATGTTATAATGATTTGGTTATTGTGACTATATATCATATTACTGTGAATAGTATCAATAAAATGAGGAAGGGAACTTTCGATGGATAAGATAATCGGAGTACATTTCAGGGATGGAAAGGATGGCAAGATCGACCTTTGCTTCTGCGAAGACGATTCCATTTCTACTGGAACTATAAATATTCCTGAAGATATCAAAAAAATGGCCGTTCTAAAGGTTGATACCGCATTTAAAAGAGCTTTTGAGATTGTAAATGCGTTTATCTCCCAGCAAACTGGCTTTAATTCATACAAATTCATAATATGTGTCCCTGATTCCTATGGAATTACTGAGCTTACTGCCATCAATAAAATGGCCAGAGATTTCGGTATCAGAATAGACAGAACTATCACAGAGACCATGGCACTTGCATTTCAGGCTAAGTATGAATTTGGAATTAATGAAAATGTTATCACCAGCTACATTTCCGGACGTACTATTGGTGTCGCTGAATACGACTTATACTCTAATACAGTGACCAAAACTGATACATATATTGCAGGAATCTGGAATACTTCTTCTATTGAGAAGACCAAATTCGCACATAGCTACAGTAAGAGAATGTTTAACCGAACTGAAAGCTTTATGATGTTCTTTACTGGAACAATGAGCGACTGCATGAAGTTTGATCAGGCGATTTCTGACTATATCAAGCGCTCCAATGATTTCATTAATAAAGACATTGAAATTACTATGCTTTCAAATAGTGATCTGATTGAGGGGCTTGGATATGTCTGTGGTAAGGTTGAAGGTCTTCCTGCTTTTGAAGCGATAAGATACAAGGATTTGCTGACTCCATACAAACTGATTGTTTCTGTTAATGGAGAAATGTATCCTGTTTTTGATGAAAATGTAACAGTTCCTGTAGAAGACGAGATTGAACTGAGACGAATTGCTGAGCCTGAAAAGCCTTATACGGACATATTTATTCATGAAGAAAAAGAGAATAAGTTTGACAAGATATGTTCATTACGTATTCCTAAGAGTAAACTCGAGGGATTCTACAACAAACTCATTCAGGTCAAGGTCAGAGCTGATGAAGGAAAGAATCTTACCTTTGTACTTTATGATATGGAAAATGATAAGCAGATTGAGATTCCTCTTACAAATTCATTTACCGAACCAGAGATTCCTACGGAAGAATCTATGAGTGTTGAAGGTTTGATTAAGAAATTCCTGCCTATCGTTGATAATCTTGAATATGCAGTCAAATTCTCACAGGATAAAGAGAATCCATACTATCAGGGAATCAATCAGACCTATCAGAAGGCTGTAAATATACTTAATCAGAACGGAATTGAACAGATTACAGGAGAGGGTGAACCTTTTGATTACACTAAGCAGAATGCTGTTGCTCATGTCGATGATGAGAGTTTACCTGAAAGCACTGTCAAAGAAGTAATGCAGACGGGGTATTCTTATAAAGGTAAAGTAATAAGAACCGCATCCGTAACTGTTGCAAACTAATGCAACAGTTACGAGCGGTTCTTTTCATTATCACCCAATCACAGCCCTCTGTACATCTACATACGGATCGGCCGCCATAGCTTCAACTATTGGTCTTCCCATACTCGTTGACAAGATATAATTAACTGTTGCTTTCCCAGCTCTATCAAAGAATCCTTTGTTTTTGTTATATACATAATTATATGCAACAAAAGCGCAACTCATTTCATCAAACAATCTCATCTAACTATTATTTCACATTTAGATTCTGGATCATCGGAAATGATATTTTTCACGCCACCTACACATATCTTACCACTCTTTGGATTCTTAATACTGATAACTTCATTTATTATAGTTGCTTCAACATCTGATTTTTCGAAGGCAAGGTCAGCATCCAGCATCTGACAGTTAATAAGCTTTAGATTTTTGCAGTAGCAAAGAGGCTGGGTTCCAGCGATTTTACAGTTTTCAAAGGTTACATTTTCGGAGTACCAGGCAAGATACTCACCATTTACCACGCTATCCTTTACCACTATGTTTTTTGCATGCCAGAAGGCATCCTTGGTTTTAAAGTTGCAATTAGTGAATACTGCATCCTCAATATATTGGAAAGAGTACTTACCCTTTAATAAAACATTATCAAAACATAAATGTTTCGTATGCATCATAAAATATTCACTCTCTGCTTTTGAATTCTTCATCTCAACGTTATTATTAAACCAGCCGAACTCCGGTGACTCAATATCACAGTTTTCAATTATAATATCAGAAGATTCACGTAAAGCTTTAATACCATGCATACGAGTATTTGTGATCCTGATATTTTTTGAATACCACAGTGCAGCACGACATAGCTCTGTCATATCTGAACTATCAATCTGAAGATTTGTATCGTGCCAAAATGGATATCTAAGATTAAAGACGCTATTTCTAACATCCACATTACAGCTTTCTTTAAGAGCACTCTCTCCATCTGCCGGGCCATCAAAACGGCAGTTTATAACCTGAACTCCATCGCTGCCATAAAGAGCTCTTTCTTCATCTAATGTTAAATCCTTTATTATTTTCATATGCTTCTTTCCTAACAAATATATTCATTTATATCATCAAAATTTTCGTAAGATTCTTGTTCCCTTTCAAAGGTAAATCTCATATGTTTTAAATTAAGGCCACCATTCATAAACTTCAGCCTCATAACTCCATATCTGGAATGGAACCATATCTTTCTCCTGATTACCAGCTCCTCACCACCTCCGTGGAAGGTAAATGTACCACTCGGAACACCCTGGAAGAATACACCAACAGGTATCTGAGAAAGTTCTGACAGATCGGAACTTCCTATCATGTCTATAAAGTAGCATCCCCACTTTGATACATCGAAACCAAGGAAGCATACAGCTCCCTTTCCAGTATTTAAATGTGAAAGATCGATTACCGTTCCATCCTTAATCTCATAATACTGAACTTCTTCAGTTTCCATCTCTTCCACTTCGTCAACGAAGTTCTTCACCTCAACCTTATATGGTTCCCCGCAAAGTTTCTTCAGAGCATTAGTTCCAAGAAGAACCTCACATATATTCCGGGCAGATCTTACAAGCTGTCCTCTTGTGATACTTCCGCGTTCTAAAGCTGCGAGAGTATCATCTCCAAAGGAATTAACTTCTGAATCAGGACACACTGCATAGAAATCATTTTGTGCCAGAACAAGTCTGGAAAATGAATTCTTGTCGCAGGTTCCTTCAAAATCTCCGATATTAGACCACCAGTCAGTCATTACAACGCCACGAAAGCCCCATTCATTTCTCAGAATATTTGTATTCAGATCATGACGTGAATTGGTCCAGATTCCATTTACAGGACCATAGGTTGTCATTACTGAATCAGCTCCAGCTTCCTTTACGGCCATCTCAAAGCCCTTAAGATATATCTCCCTAAGAGCTCTTTCCGAAATTACATTATTCTCAGTATGCCTGCAGGTCTCCTGATTATTTCCACATAAATGCTTCAGCGTACCAGAAACACCACTGTTCTTAAGACCTCTGATCTGAGCTGCTGCCATCTTTCCAGTTACCAGAGGATCCTCACTGAAATACTCAAAGTTCCTTCCATTGAGAGGAAATCTATGAATATTCATACCTGGTCCTAAGAGAAAATCGACATTATTCTTATTCATTTCCATACCAAGCATACTATAAAGTCTGGTATTCAGATCAGTATTCCAGGTGCAGGCCAGAAGCGTACCACTAGGGAGACTAAAGGCTCTATAGCCCGAATCAAGTCGCATACCGCTCGGGCCATCCGAGCAGCAGGCAGCCGGAATTCCAAGGCTCTTCAGATGCTTGCTCACACCTCCAAATGCAGCAGCTGTACCAGGTGTTACCTTAGGACTGCCCATTCCTTCGCCACGAATAATTACAGATAAATCCTCGTCCGAAAGCTGTGCAAGGAAATCCTCCATATCTGCCTTACCATCTCTTACATCCTTCAGCTTTATTCCTTTATCACCAGTGTAAGCTTTTACCTCTGGAGTATCCTTCAAGGATTCCTCAAAGTCAGTAAGTGGGTAAGCTTTGACTTCTTCTTTTCCTGCTATATATTTTCCGTTATCAACTACAGGCTTTATTCTCTCGAAGCTAACAGGCGGTGCCATCTGGCGACTCAGCTTTTCAACCAGAAGTGTATCTGTCAGATTAAATCTGCCAGCTTCCTTTATGTCTCTTACATTACTTCCAACATAGAAAACATACTCTCCAGCCTCAAGAACATAGCTGCTCTCATAGCCTGTAATACCTGTCTCATCGTAAGAGGCTATAGTATATGGAACTATATCTATATTAAGAGTGCAGCTCTCGCCTGATTTCAGAATATCAGTCTTGGAGAATCCGGCCAGACTAAGTGCCGGCTTACCAAGCTTTCCCTGAGGTTTTGATACGTAGAACTGAACAACCTCTTTTCCTGCCATATCACCAATATTCTTCACATTTACTGATAATGAAACCTTTGTTTTCAGGTCTCCACCAGCTTCGCCAGGACTCAGCTCGAATTCTGTGTAGGAAAGACCATATCCAAAGGGATACATCACCGCATCTTTATTGAAGGTTTCGTAATATCGATAACCCACATATATGTCTTCTGCATAGAAATTAATCTTATGGTCACCAAAATTACCGTAAGCTGAAGCATCCTCAATCCTTCGAATTACGGTATCCGTCAGTCGACCGCTGGGGGTTGCCTTGCCAAGAAGAACATCTACGCAACCAAGAGCTCCTATCTCGCCTCCCTGCCAGGCATAAAGAATAGCATCCGGAGAGATTGACTCGATTTCCTGCATATCAAGAATTGCACTGACATTCATTACAAGTACTACTTTTTCATATTCTTTTCTTACTCTCCTAAGAAGAGTTGATTCATTTTCAGATAGTTTAAAAGCACCTCTTTCATCAACATAATCCTGTTCTTCACCAGCTGTACGCCCTATAATAACAAGAGCTATATCTGACTCTGTGCGAACCTTTTTAACAAGCTCTTCCGATACTTCCATCTCCACCTGTGACCAGGGTTCATTTCCGAATCCCACTCCGGGATCAAAAGGATGTGTTTTTTCAAATTTCTTATATAACTCAAGTAATTCTTCATTCAGAGATATATTCTCTTCCTGAAGACCTTCCACTATGTTCCAGACCTTAGGAACATTTACCATACCACCTGAGCCTGTTCCGCTCTTATAGTAATTATTCTGCATACGACCGAATACAGCTAATCTTGAGTCTTTTTTAAGTGGCAGTATATTGTTATCATTTTTCAGAAGTACTACACCTTCTCTTACTGCCTCCCTAGCCAAAGCCTCATATTCTTTCCAATCAAGTGTCATAATGTTCCCCTTTCTTAAATCTATATACCAGTCATTTTAACATATTTTACATAATAAATAGTGTATAAAATTTTTCTATCTATGGCTCTATACATCTATTGGTTACTATTAATTAAAGTATTTATATTTTCCTCGTTATACTCTATCTGTTCAGACCATCTCCTTACAGCTTCTTTTTCATCATGAAATAAACTTGCATAGAGCATAATAAAAATTATACTGCTCATCGCATAGTCTATAATTTTCTTCGTTCCATATATCTCTATCAGCTCCAGCTGTCGGAAAAGGATATATTGATATATTATCTCATATTCTTTTATATTTATAGCTTTATTTTCAAAGCCTTCTAAATGAGCTTTATAGTCTCTTTTTATCTGTAAAACCTCATTTTTCCATTTATCATCTATTGGTTCAGTCATATAAAAGATATCTAATATTTTATCTATTCTGTCATATTCCAGAAAATCTGGTATTTTCTTTGATAAGTCTAAACAATCATTCGAAATATTTATATCTAATAGAGAAAGTAGTTCAAATATACCTATCTTTTTTTGACTGTCACAAAGTATAAAGTCCAGACTCTCCTTTTCGAATATTAATTCAACTGCTTTCTCACAGCTAAGTCCCACTCCGGCCAGACTATAACCATTTATCTCTTCGAAAAACCTTGGATGAAGCCTGCATATATCACATAGGCCATCTTCTCCAAGTTCTTCTATGATTTTACAAAGACCATTATCTTTAAGAAATGGGCATCTTTCTTCTTCTGTCAGCTTAAAGAAAGTATCCTCTCCTTCCTCAATGCTTTGCATTATCTCGGCTCCAATGTCCGTTTCCAGTCCTTTGTAATAGTCAAGAGTATCCTCATCTATATCTATTTCCCAACCTTTACAGCAGCTATGCTTACATTTATCTGCTTTACATTTGAATTCTCTATATATTTCCGCGTCTATATTTATCATCTGATCTGATCATCCTTTAAACTTTGATATCACTTAAATATTCTATAGTAATTTTCTCAACACCACAAGTACTGTCTTCTTTTGTATTTTCCTAGATTTTCTTCTCATGTAAACAATCTAAAGCTATTGAGATTTATAAATTTATATAATACAATGATGTATAAATTGAAGGTTATTTAGGGGGATTTTGATATGTATAAAGTAAAAAATGGCAAAATAGTATCCTTATTATTCTCATCACTACTTTGTCTTAGTCTGATGGGATGTGGCAATCAGTCAACAGAGGTTGATGACTATGGTTCTAATACAAGTTTGGAAACTAATAAAGAAGTGGAAACTAACACAGAAAAAGCCGACGCCGAAAGCGAGGCCGGTGAATCCTCTAGTGAAAGTCTCAGTACCATGTTAGGTGGTACAAATCTTGCGTATAATAACAGTTTTGATCTGGAGAATAAGCACATCACAGTTGATGTGAACTACAACATAGAATCAATCGAAAGCCTTTCTGAATACCTGGTCGAGTCAGTTCACGAGGCTCAGTTTGACGAACAGCAAATAGTTGAAGGGTTCTTTGGTGATACTGCAGTTCCATTTAATAAAGATGATACTCTCAATCAGGAAAATGGCGACTCGATTTATCCGATAATGGCATCTCAAATGATTGAGTTCAACAATAATAACTCTGGAAATGATGCTACTTCATGGGGGAGCACCAGTAACGCATGGGTTGATGAAGGGGCATACTATATTCATACCTACAATGGAACATACCGTAACGCAGATTATCAGCTCCTTGTATCTTACAGTCAGAACACTAGTGAACTGGTAGTAGTTCTTTTTCCAAAAAACATAGGCGAAGTAACTAACGATCCATCATATGAATACATGGATTTCTCTGGCCCTGACGGAAAATACTACAGCTATTACCAAAATAAAATGAAGGCTTATACTATTGATGAATTGCTGCCTCCAAATAAGTGTTCTATGTCAGATGATCAGGTCATTAGTACTGCTTCCACCTCAATTAAAGATGCTATTGGTATAGAATATCCTGGTGAATCACTTTCTATGCGCAGTAATTTATACGAATTAGTCAGTACTTATAGTGGCAACCTTCAAAAATGTGAAATCCTTTATTTTCCAGAAAGTGCCCTTGCAACTGATGGTTTTGAAGGTGCAGAGCGTAATGGCTATGCTTTGTCAGTACTCGGAAATCTGGATAATATTAAAGTTATGACTAACACCACTAACACAATTAATTCAGCAGCAATGTTTAATAATGGTATGGTCGGTATCGATGATGAGGGAATCTTAGCACTTTATATAACCTCCAAATATAGCTTCAAGGAAAAAACCGTCGAGAATGTAAAGGTCCTTAGCTTTAAGGATGCCATGGATTCATTTGTAAAAGAAGCCCCTGAAAATCTTGACCTTTCAATGGAAAAAAGAGTTGATAACAACGTTACCTTTAACTGGATTCAACTCGTATATTTTCCTATACCTAAAGAAGGAAGTACAAGTGAATATAAGCTTGTTCCTGCATGGTCTCTGGATACAACGAACTCTAGTGGAGAACCAATAGCCAGAGTCTTAATAAATGCTGAAGATGGAAGTTATATAACTACCCTGTTTAAACCTGTCGATGAATAAAAATATACGTTTACTTTTCCGTTTAGGAAGCCTAACTAAAATCCACGAAAAAGAGCTTCAACCCTAAGGTCGAAGCTCTTTTTCTATACATGCACTTATGTTTTCTATTAAACATTCTGACAATACAAATATATTAATTCTCTTCACTCTTCACTACTGCTATATGAAGCTCATCAAGCTGTTTCTGCTCTACTTCCGATGGTGCATCCATCATTATATCCTGTGCATTCTTGTTCATTGGGAATGCAATAACCTCACGTATAGAATCTTCTCCTGCAAGAAGCATAACCATTCGGTCAACTCCCGGAGCGATACCTGCATGTGGAGGTGCACCATAAGAAAATGCATTGTACATTGCAGGGAACTTAGCCTTAACTTCATCTTCACCGAGACGAACCATCTCGAAGGCCTTAACCATAACCTCAGGATCATGATTTCTGACAGCTCCGGATGAAAGCTCAATACCGTTGCATACAAGATCATACTGATCTGCCATAATGCTGAGTGGATCAACCTCACCCTTCTCGGCCGCTTCAAGGATGTTCTTGCCTCCGATAGGCATAGAAAACGGATTGTGACAGAACTCGAGAAGTCCCGACTCTTCACCGATTTCATACATAGGGAAGTCAACTATCCAGCAGAACTCATATCTTTCCTTATCCATATGACCTTCACACTCAGCGCCGAGCATCTTAACTGCAACACCAGCAATCTTTTGAGCCAGGGTCTTCTTACCTGCGCCTACAATCACGAGAGTGTTTGGAGCAAGTTCAAGCTTCTTTGTGACAGCCTCTGCAGTAGCAGGATCAGCATTGATAAACTTTGCGATACCACCTGCGATAGCACCTGCTTCATCACACTTAAACCAGTAGGCCTTAGCCCCAGCCTGAACCTCTATATTTGCGCATATTGCATCTATCTGTTTTCTTGTAAGCTTGCAATCTGATACAGGAACAGCCTTGATCACATTTCCATTAAATGGCTCAAAACCACAATCTGCAAGTTCCTGTGTTACATCTTTTACTCTGAGGTCTATACGAAGGTCAGGTTTATCTGTACCAAACTCATCCATAGCCTGAAGATACGGAATTCTTGTAAATGGTGCATTTGATGCAATGTTATACTTACCATACTTAGCAAAGATTGGAGGAAGTACATCCTCAAGTACTTCGAAAACATCCTCCTTAGAAGCAAATGCCATCTCCATATCCATCTGATAAAATTCTCCAGGTGAACGATCTCCTCTTGCATCCTCATCTCTGAAGCAAGGAGCTATCTGGAAATATCTGTCAAATCCGGCAGTCATAAGAAGCTGTTTAAACTGCTGTGGAGCCTGTGGAAGTGCATAGAACTTTCCTGGATGTTTTCTTGCTGGTACAAGATAATCTCTTGCTCCTTCAGGTGAAGAAGCTGTAAGAATAGGTGTTGTAATCTCCAGGAAACCGTGCTCTGTCATAGCAGTTCTGAGTGCAGCTACAACATTGCAGCGAAGTACGATATTATTCTTTACCTCGGGATTACGAAGATCCAGGTAACGATACTTTAAACGGAAGGTCTCATCAGCTTCTCTCGAATGATTGATTTCAAATGGAAGCTCTGAATGATAGCTTTTTCCGAGAACCTCGATACTATCAGGAACTATTTCAATCTCGCCAGTAGGAATATTCTTATTTATATTACTTCTTTCACGAACCGTACCGGTGATTTTAAGTGTCGACTCCTTATTTATAGGCTTAATAACGGCCATCATTTCTTCGTTCTCAACAACCACCTGTGTAGTTCCATAAAAATCTCTTATAATAACAAAGGCAAGATTTCCACCGACTTCTCTGACATTTTCCATCCATCCAACGATAGTAACTTTCTCGCCTGCATTTGCTTTTCTTAATTCACCGCAAGTATGCGTTCTTGACTGCATATTTTTATTCCTCCATTATATGATAATGCCTCGTAACAGTTTTCGGGCATAGCTGAGGAGTATTATAGCACTATTTATCTGTACTTACCAACTATATTTATTCTTTATTGTACCTTATCATAATCATATTTTAAAAGACATTGAGCTTATTAGGCCAGCGGAATCTTAAGCATAACTTCGAATCCCTCCGGGACACTGATACAAATAAGCTGCCCATTCATCTTCTTCATTAACTCACTGGCAATATAGAGTCCCAGACCACTGCCCTCCTTGCCTGAGGTGTTCTTCCTGCCCCTGTAGAATTTATTGGTAAGAAAGCTTATCTCCTCGGGATTTACGCCTTCTCCGTGATCCCTGATTTTCATTTCAAGAAATGCACCGCTGAATGAATAACTTATATCTATCACTGTATCAGCATATTTATACGAGTTGCTGATTATATTGCCGATAATCTGGGACATGCGATTTCTGTCTATCTTCAGAATGCATTCTGGTATTTCTTCTGTATTAACCTTGTTTTGGATATCATGCTCTGTAACGAGTTTTCCCAAAATGGAAGATGTTTCCTCAGTAAGATTTACATTCATCTCCCCCAGGTCATCGAGAGCCGAAGACAACAGATCATTTAATAGCGTATTTATCTCTTCTGTTTTCTGTTCTATATTTTCAATTTTAGCTTTCGCATATTCATCCTGAACCTTTACGGAAAGTACCCCGCAGATTGCTCTTATGCCGGTTACTGGAGTTTTGAGGTCATGGCTGAGAGATGCAACAAGTTCCTTCTCCTTCAACTTAAGTTCAGTCTCCCTCTGTCTGGATGCCTTAAGTTCTTCTCTCATAATATCAAAGCTCTCGGTAAAGGCTCCGAATATATTACCCTGATCCATCATAAGCGGTTCATCAAGCTTACCCTGGGCAACAAGTCCGGCGAAGTTCTTCATACGATTAAATGGCTTTACTACTTTTCTGTTTATGAAATACAGGAATACTAAATAAGATATTACCATCACTGTAATAATCAGTATAGTAACCAATCTGAGCCTTCTTATGGTTCTGACGATTACAAGCTCTGCAGGATTGGGACATATCACAGTCCCCATAAATGCCTCACCGTCACTTATGGGGACTGTGAGCATCCCCTCTTTTACAGCGTCCATAGGAACTCCAACTTTTGCAAATGTCTTATCCGATGATGAATATAAAATATCATTATTGCTATTCAGTATAAGTATATCCGTACCAAAATCATATTCAGCAAATGAAGCGGGATCATCCCAGTTTTCCTTCACAGTCTGAACTATACCGTTCAGCTTAACAGGGTCCGTATGAACATAACAAGTCGACCCCACCACTATAATAAGCAGCGAGATCGCCCCGATCAAAAGTACTGTAAAATATATAAAGAATTTTCTGAACCCTTTATTCATTCAACTATATACCCCACACCCCATATAGTCTTAAGAATCTTCGGATTATCCGGGTCCTCCTCAAGCTTCATTCTGATGCGTCTCGCGTGAACCGGAAGAGTCCCTTCTCCTATGAACTCATCTTCCCAGGCATCCTTCAGAAGCTCATCTTTCGTAATGACTCTGCCCCTGTTCTTCAGAAGATACAGAAGCATATTGTATTCCCTGATCTTCAGGGCAGTCTCCTCTCCATTCTTTATCAGCATATGAGTTGATGTATCAAGATAAATATTATCAACGATCACTATTCTTCCATCTGTGTCTGATGCGCTGCCCATACCTGATGAATCGCCTGCAGCATTCGCCAGACTCACTGCTCTTTCATAGCGTCCCAGGACTGCCTTTACCTTGGCAAGAAGTATACTCATTGAAAATGGCTTGCTGATGTAATCATCACCACCTATGTTAAGGGCCGTGAGAATATCATCATCACTCTTTCTGGCACTGATAAACAGTATTGGCATATCGAATTCCTGACGTATCTTCTTGCATAGTTCAAATCCGGATCTGTTGCCCAGATTGATATCTAGCAGTACCAAAGACGTTTCATTTTCCTCAAGAAATGAAATCGCCTCTTCATAGCTCGTGACATATGCTGTCTTTATATCAAATATATTGAAGTATTCCGCCGTATTTTCCGCAATGGTTATGTCATCGTCAACAATCAAACACCTGTAGTCCATATATACGTACCTTCTTATAGTCTATAGATAATATCGTCATCTTGAAATAGAGATGGTTGAACCGGTTTCTCCTAAGAATAATATCATACCATATTCAGGCAGTGGAACGCTATACCCATATCCTTTCATGAAGCCGGAATATTTAACATTCATATATTTATCGAACACATATACAGCCGCTTCTTCCGGAACTTCCAGCTTAATAGTTTCATTCTTTACACCATCAATTCTGTACCAGCTTGCTTCACCGGACTTAAGGTCCACTTTCTTCACTTCAGAAGTAAATTCTGGAATATCTTTCTCGGATATGCACCTCCAGCCCAGATCATCCAGGCATAGATATTCTTTTCCTCCCTGTTCTTCCATACGAAGATTACTGATATCCCTTGATACAGTTCCAGGCATAATAAAGTCATATCCCGCATGATTCTCATCCTGCATCACATATCCGTTTACAAATCCCGGCGCATCTTTGCTTGTAACCAGTTTTATCTTATTGTTCTGAAAAAAACTTATATCCGAATAAGTACCAGAAACCAGGTAGTAGGTTACACCTTTTCGTTCGTCCCATGCTTTCTGCACCGCCGGATTCACCTTTTTATCTGCCACTTTATAAAGTGCACATCCTCCATATCTGTCCACTAAGTAAACCTGCCCGTCTTTTTCTTTAAATGAATATTCTTCCATCGGCTGTGAAACGATGGCATTACCTGATGCCACATCACCACTCATTTTTACAAATGAATCATCTGCCGTAAACATAAACTGCTCTTCAAAATCCTGATTGGCAGTGACAGATACAACACGCATATACTGCTTATCCGGAAAACTTATATCAAGAGTCATATCAGTATTTGCATATAACCCCTCATACTTCAGGATATCATCTGGTACTGTCCCCAAAAGCTCAGGCTTCTCTTCATCCTGATGTTCCACACTGATTCCCTGTTCCAAAAGTGCCTCATCCATAAGTGCCAAAGCAATCTTTTCATTTGTCCCGCTTCCGCCACCGGAGGAAAGTACTGCCACGCTGATTTCGTTGTCTGGAGCAACTACGAGGCTGGCATGCTGATAATCTGAATCTCCTCCCTTTGAGAGGACAGTAACTCCGACCTTATCATAGTCAGCCTTTTCCACCTCATCCCATCCAAGTCCGAAGTTTTCCGCACAGTCACCGGTCTTGTTGTTTTCTGCCATTTCTTTCTTCATTTTGCCGGAAAGAAGCAAATCATTTCCTGTAAAGAAAGCAGATCCGAATGTACATACATCCGATGCATTTGAGATTATTCCTCCCGCACCAATCAACTGACAATACTCATTCCCCAGCCTGACATTGCCGTTGATATAGATAGGTGCCTGCCTGTCCATATCCATATTCCATACACTTCCAGTATCAGTTAATGCTAGAGGCTTACAGATATTTTCATTCACATAATCCGTAAAGCTCAGACCACTCACCCTTTCTACTATGATTTCAAGTAATGTAAAACCGTCATTACAGTAACAGTTAAACTCTCCCGGGGCGGCTTTTAATTGTTCTTTAGAAAGATTCTTTAGAAATGTATCGTGATATGTTTCACTTTTTTCATCAAAAAGAAATGATCCGCCATAAAATGTACCCATGAGTCCTGAAGTATGATTCATCAGCATACGTACAGTAATATCCTTATAACGTGCGTCTGCAAGTTTAAATTCCGGAATATAATCCATTACCGGTGCATCAAGATCAACCTTTCCCTGTTCAACAAGCTGCATTACCGCTGTAACAGCGTACATCTTACTTACCGATCCGATATTTAAGATATAGTCGTCTGGATCAACCTTCACATTTGTAGACGACTCAGCCCGTACTACAGATTTATATTCCGGGATACTGCAGCTTCGGGCTTCCGTGGAGATGCCTTCAAGAAGCATTGACAGAGAAAGCCCCATCATCATTCCTGCATACAGTTTTTTTATCTTCTTTGCCATTTTTCCACCTTCCGCTATTCCGAAATTAATTCATAAACTGAAATTCTCTTTATCCTTCTTGCACTTATATATGCACAGATAAAGCAATATATGAGGATAACTATATCTATCAATATTATTGAGAATGCCGATACTATGACCTTGCAGACAAATGCATTTACAACTCCCGTTAATAATATCGTGAGTAACGTGCCTAAGATAACTGCCAGAACCGCAACGGGTACGATGCGGAATGCCAGCTGGAACTTAAGCTCTCTAGAGGTATATCCAAGCCCTTTCATAATGCCAAGCTGTCTGTACTGTTTCCTGATTGTTGAAGCCATCAGAATTGAGAGAATCAGTATTACTACAACTGCTGATACTATCATCATTATGGCAGCAATGCCTGCAAATGAAACCAGAAGCATATCTGCTATTTCTTCATTTACCTCTCTTTCAAAGGTCAGAGTTTTTATCTTCATAAGAGAAGTGCTGCCACTGATTATCTCATCACCCACACGGATTGCATATTCCATATAGCTTACGCCTTGTTCCGTCATAGCCTCCGCCATCTTCTTTTCTGCGGTTTTCCTGATTCTTTCCTCCAGCGTTTCTCCATCTATCTCATCATCCACATAATCTGACATTTCTTTTCCGTAACGTTCTCTGAGGAGATCTGCAAATTCATTCTTGTCTACCCCTTCATTCAGATAAATGTCAAAATTGGATGGAGTATATACAGGATTCATACGCTTAAACCCATCTGTAGTAATATAGATTGTATTCGGATTTACAGCTGAATTGATTACACCGGTTATAATATAATCTTTCTTTACTTTTCCATACTCAAGAGTAATGGTATCCCCTGTCACGGCTTCAATCATTTTCTTTGACTGTACTGTCACACTCACTTCATTTTCATGTTCCGGAAGTCTGCCCTCTATAGGAATTATATTTGATGTCTTTGAATAATCATCATAGACCTCCAGTTTTAAAGAATTATCATTTGATTCTGCCTTTACTCCAATGCCTACAGCAGGTGTCAGAACCTGTCTTACTTCATTCATTTCTTCAAGCTCTGTGGCAAAAGCTTCCGGCTCCATATCACCGACGGTTTCTATCCTTATGTCACATAGCTCATGTCCGCAGACTGAACCAAGAATTCTATCAGGACTGGCGAAGAAAGAGCCAAGAATAAACCCGAACAGTACCAAAACCGTACAGGCCATGATACATACCATTAAGCCGATATGGTTCTTAGCATTCTGGAAAAGCTCCTTAACAGCGATATATACATGTACACTGCCTTTGGACTTATTAAGAGGTAAGATCGACTTCTTAAAGTTATGAGCTTCAATCCCCTTTCTGAATGCCAGAACCGGCGGATACTTTCGAACTGAACTTGCTTTGCTGAGTGCTATCACTGCTACAAAAAGGATTACACACAGAATGCAGAGAAATACCGGTAAAACCGGAACCGTGACCGGACCGCCGTAGTAGATACCTGACGCTGCATTTCTGAGAAGCCCTTTTGCCATGATCATGGCAGGAACAATCCCGATCAGCGAACTGGCAAGTGCGATAAGTATATACTCAGCGATGTAAGAAAGTGCAATCTGCTTTGTTGTATATCCTATCGCTTCCAGAATTCCGATTGATACAATCTGTTCCTGAATATCACTCACAATCCGGAACCTGATGATTATCATAATTGCTATCACAATAACTGCTGACATTATCATTATGATAATACTGATAAGTGACATATTTATATCGTTGTTTGATACTGTATCTTCGTAAGCGAACATAGACATGGAGCCTGACAGATCATTTATGGAAGCTTCTTCCATAAATGCCTTAAAGCCATCCAATACTGAATTATCATCAGCTCCGTCGCATGTATTAAATCCTATCATCTCAAAGCGGTCATCCATAGTGTTTTCAAGATATCTGAAATCTTCTTCGCTAACCACGGCCTTGTTTCCGTAGCTCCAGATACCACTCTCGTAGAATCCCACAACCGTAAAGGTAAACTCCTTGTTGTTCCAGATAAATGTTATTTCATTCCCTTCCGATACTTCATAAGAAGCACGACAGGAAGAAGTAAGAATTATAGGATGTTCTACAGACTGAAAATCTGCATCAGTATTAAAGTTTTCCATCCTGCATTCACCGCTAAGTGGTACAAATGTGATATCGACAAGAACATCACCTTCATCCTTTTTTCTCACCTTAAGATTATCCGAAACAAAGCTTGTATGATCAAAGCTTTCCACATCAGGATTCTCTTTCAGAAATTCCAGATAAATATCTGAATAATGATCCTGCTTAATAAAAACAAAATTTCTGAAGCAACCGCTTTCTTTCACCATTCTTGGCGTAATCTTTTTGATTCCCATCACCGAGGAGACAGATGCAGAGAGTAACACCATGCCGAAGGTGATCAGAATCATAAACAGGATTGATTCTTTTTTGTGCTTTTTTATATTTGCAAATGATAATCTGAGTATATTCATGGTCTTTACCACCCCATTGCATCCAAAAATTCCTGCAGGCCTGCCCTGCGCTCCTTCGGGTCGTCAGTTCCGTAAGCAGGCATTCTGTGTTCTCCCACTATTCCGCCGTCTCTCAGGTAGATCACCCTGGAGCCACGAAGTGCGGTCTTGATGTCGTGCGTAACCATCACTATGCTCTGTCCATTCTTATGAAGACCAGTGAAAATGTCCAATACATCCTGACCGGATGATGAATTAAGTGCTCCAGTTGGTTCATCAGCAAAAAGAATCTTAGGATTATTGATGACCGCTCTCACGATACCAACTCTCTGACATTCACCTCCAGACAGCTGATTCGGATACTTTTTCCACATATCTTCGGATATTCCAACCTGCTTCAGAAGTTTACCGGCACGTTCCACCAGCTCCGGAGTGTTCTTCTGAACTACAAGTGCCCCAGTCATTATATTGTCAAATATATTCATATTCTCCAGAAGATATATACTTTGGAACACGAAACCCGCATGCTTTCTTCGAAATATGGCAAGCTGATCATTGTTATAACCGGATATTTCTTCATCGCCGAAATACACCTTTCCCAGCGACGGCTTATCCATACCGGAAAGTGCATAAAGAAGCGTACTCTTTCCCGATCCCGACGATCCCATGATGACTGTAAAATCGCCTTCAAGAATATCCAGATCCATATTCTTTATTACATGCTGCTGATTTCCTTCGTTGGAAAATGATTTGCAGAGCTTTTCGGTTCTCAATATAGTATTCATAGACTTTTGGTCTCCTTTATCATTTTATGAATTTAATATATCATCTCTTCTGCGTCACATCTTTACAGAACTCTTAATAATTCTTACAGATTTCTTAC
>JAILEL010000366.1 GCA_024687845.1 Eubacterium sp. | reverse complement strand
AATTATTTTATAGCAAAAATCAGTCAAAAGTTTGTAAATTAACTCTATTGTTTCAATCGTTTATCCGTTATTCTCTGAATAGGGAGATATAGTGATTTTACTCTCAATTATGGAAAATATAGGAGGGGTAGGCATGAAGCTACGAACTGGAAAGTATGATATTATTTTTGAAAATGGTAGGGTTGAAATAGTAAAAGACGGGAAGATTTTATATTTTAATAAGCGTCCGATATATGTATTCGTTAAAACCGCTATGGCTGTAACTGAGTTTTTCGATAAAGCATATGATGAGATAAATAAGGAAATAAATAAAGAGAATGAAGATGTTATTACTGCAGGTGGTATTTTTGAAACTCCGAACGGTTCAAGGCTTAAGTTTGAAGATCGATATGAGGCGCAATCGGGCAGTGCGATGGCTGATGGAGTGGTAATATCTCGCAAGGTAACTGTACTTGAAAAGGGTGCTGATGACCTTGGTTTTGCGTCCAAGATTTCATTTGTTCTTGCAGATGCAGAGGGAATTAGGGATTATGACTGCTTTGCTCCGGCGACATGGTATAAGGACAATGAATTTGCCCGTCCTTATGTTGTTGGATTTGATCCTGACTGCGAATATAACTGGAGAAAAGAGACTGGAATGACTCTGCCACTTTTCGCTGCACAGAGTAAGCGTTCAGGGGAAACTATTATGCTTTCCCGTGAAAAATCAGATGTTACACTTCCGGGAAGAAGGTCAAATAAATTCTCTCAGATGATTGACAGGGATTATACCGTAGGTTCTATCGGACTTTCACATCCGGAGAATAAGACCATCAGCTATCTCTATTATGGACTGCCGGTTCGCAAGGAGACTGGGGCAGTCAGCGATGGAGTTACGATTGATTATGTATATCCAGGGACAGATGGTCAGGTTGGCGATCAGCAGATGATTTTCAACATTGATTATATGATGAAGACGAAAACCTTCAATCGTGTGCTTCATCCGATGGAGGAAGGTTTTTCAGATTCCTATGAGGTAAGACTGAATCTTGGATGCTTCGATGACTTCTATCCAATGATGAGATGGGCATGGAGATCTGTTTATGATAGACTTCGCGATGAACTTTTCGAAGTTGATCAGGAGCTTCAGTATCACAATAATATTAATGCGATGAAGGCTCTCATTAGAGACTTTGGTGACGGAGCGTGGGGCGTTCCATTTTCTGCTTTCCTTCCTGATATGGATGTTGACAGCATATCTCTTCAATTTGGATTCGTAGGACAGCAGCCGGGAATAGGTTTTCAGCTGATGGATTATGGACTTCGTGAAGGAGACCAGGATGCATTTGAAAAGGGGCAGAATGTTATTAAGTTCTGGGTGAAAAATGGAGCAAATGAACTCGGTGCGCCACAGGGGTGCTACAGCCCAATAAATAAAGCATTCGAGCCATATCCTGTATGGCTTCGCATGTCAGCAGATGGACTTGAGAATATATTGGACGCATATCAGCTTACGAAAGAGAAGACAGAGGAACATCCGGAGTGGCTGGAGTTCTGTGAGAACGCCGCTAAGTTTTTCCTGAATGTTCAAAATGATGATGGCTCATTTTACCGTGCATATAATCATGATGGAACTATGCGTATGGATTCAAAGGCAAATACAATCAGCATTGTAAGATTCTTTGTTCAGCTTTATCTAGTTACTGGAAAAGAGGAATATAAGAATTCTGCAATTCGTGCAGGTGAGTGGTCATATGATAATGTATATAAAAGATTTGAGTATCGCGGATCTACCTGTGATAATACGGATGTAATGGACAATGAGTCTGGAATTTACGCGATGTTCGGATTTTTGTCACTTTATGATCTGACAGGTGAGAGTAAGTGGTTGGATGCGCTACTTGGAGCGGCTGATTATACTGAGACGTGGACATATTCATGGACCTTCCCGGTATATTCAGATCAGAAATACAGCCCACTTTCAAAACGTTCTATCAGTGGCCAGAGTCCTGTTACTATTGGGACTGGTGGCGGTGATATGTATATGGCGGCATGCGCATATATCTACTACAGAATCTATATTATTACGGGTGATGAGCATTACAGAGATTATGCTGAGTTTATCCATAATAATACTCGTAATGCAAATGATGTATATGGAGAGTTTGAATATGCCTTGCAGGGACTCTCCTGGGAAGGTGGAGGATTTGAAGACCAGGAACTAAGAACACTTCATCACTGGCTTCCTTGGGTTACATATGTAGAGCTTGATCCTACATCGAGACTGCTTAACACATTTGGTGCATATGACATTGCAGGGTGTGAAAAGCTGTCTCAGGAAGAAAAAGAAAAAAGAAATCGGATTTGCACTAATTATAATTATCATAATTCCAATAGACAGTGTCTGTTATAGATCCATCCATTGCATTAACGCTAACAAGTATTACCTTAGCAGGGTTGTCGTCGGCTATCAGGCAGAAATACCATGTAGGAATTTCGTAGTAGCTAGTATCGCCTTCGTTTTCAAAATACTCTCCGTAATCTAGTTGCATATCAACTATTTTGAAGGAGCTTGGGCTATCAAGTACACTGGTATCTAATTTTGTTTCCATTTCTGATTTGGTACGTTCAATGATTTTGTCAAATTCAAGAAGCTGGACATTTTCAGTGACGTCTATTATTTGATTAGAAAGTTCCAAATCTACGCCATATAAACCTTTACTAGTGTATTTGAAACAGCCAGCATTAGATGGATTAATGCTTATGTAATTACCTGAAATTGATTCTGGCTCTGCATCATGTTTGCCTTCAGTATCAATATATACAGCGTATCCATCAACGTTGAAGTTAGGTTCCTCTATATCAGAAATTAAAGGGGATTGAGAATACATTAATTCATATATAGTCGTTTGAGAATTTGGATGTTCTGCTATATATTCAGCATGAAGATCCCGTTGCTCTGCTAGTATATTATAGTCAACAGATAATCCTTCACGGTCTGAACGAAGAGTTGTTAAAAAGTCAGAGTCTGAAAACTTAAGTACAGATAGTCCATAATCATAGGAAATATTAGCACCAACAACATAAATGGGAGAGGTGGATTCTATCAGAGAATCGGACATAAACTCCCTATACTTTTCGCTGTCTTCAGTTATTCTGTATCCAGATTTGATACCGAGCTTTTCTTCCATAAATGAAAGCGCATGGTACTTGATATCTTCAATGCTCTCTTCACAAGCATTATTTAATTCAAGCGCTTTCCCTGTGGAATCATTAGAACCTGTAATCAGAAGAGTTTTGGCACTATATTCAGGGAAATATTCATTTACATTAAGAGGTTCAAAGAATATATATCGTTTGTGGGCCATGTAATCATATGCAAGAAGGAGGGTAAACCTTTGACCAAGATAGTCTCCTTCATACATATGTATATACATATCATCAGAATCTTTCCAGTTGTAAATATTGCTAAAAGTTGAATCTATTATACTTTTGTCCATTATATCAATAGAATAGGTACTGCTTTTTCCCTGATGTCTGCAATAGATTTCACGGTCGATTAATATAGATCTGTATTTATAAAACAGTGGCATATAATCATACTGGTTTTTATATTCTAACATATCTATCTTCTGAGAAGTGTCTCCGAAAAGAGCTTTCACTATAGCTTCTTCATCTGCTTTACCATCATCGAGATGAAGCATATTATAAACATTCAGATAATCTGTATCAGGAATTGAATAAGTAGCATTAGCATTTATAGAAGTATCTCCAATGGCAAACTCCTCCTGCCACCTTACAGTTTGAGAAAATGTATCCTGGAGAGTTTTTTCGTCCCCTTTTTTAAAGATAAGACTGCCAGCTCCTGAAATGTTATTTTCAAAAGTTGAATCACCAGCACTGCTTATGGTATCCCCTTTAGCACTTCCCTGGACAGAACCATCGGAATTGGTATCAGAACTTACAACTGTGCCATCCTTTACACCATAATCATCTACAACGGTATCAGTGCTTTTTCCACAAGCTGAAAGCGAGATACAAAGTGCAGGAACCATTATTAAGCCAACTGCTTTTTTCAGATTATACATAGTATGAGTTATCCTTTTTTGTAGTAAGATTTTTTTTTCCACACGAGAATATAGGTGATGTTCGCGGTATGGAAAGTTTTGCTAGTTAATTGTAAATCAAAATTATAACAAGTATAATCTGTTTTTGCATCTGGATAGAATCAAAATGTGATTATATTGTTACTATTCACGGTTTATGAGATATAATTGAAAAACAACTGCTTGCAGTTTGTTTTTCATATTATATCTCATAATACCTGCGAATTAGCCGTCGATTACATAGTAATCGATGGTCCGAACGAAGTGAGGATGCGTTCTGC
>JAILEL010000396.1 GCA_024687845.1 Eubacterium sp. | reverse complement strand
GCATTGAATATAATATCTAAAAAACACATTAAAATATTCAGTACACTTGGAACCTTCATATTACCACTGCATTCCAGCATTCCTGAACCCGTATAATTGATCTGCATTACTGGGAGCATAAGTGAAAACACTAGAAAATAATGTGACGCATCTTTCAGGACTTCATCAGAACCACCCATCCATCTAGGAAGCGCTCTATGTATCAATATTCCAACCAACATTAATGTACAAGCAAAGCACTGTTATAAGTCCGGTTTTTACACATTTTCTTGCCTGCTCCTCTTCACTGGCTCCAATCCTGTGAGCTATCCCCACCGTAAAACCGGTTCCTATAGCTCCGCAAAGTCCTCCTATCAGCCATGTTGTTGTAGATACGATTCCTATTGCTGCTGAAGATGATGGTCCAAGGCTGCCAACCATTGAAGCATCTATATATTCCATAATAATTGTTGATATTTGTGCCAATATAGCAGGTATACTAAGTTTAAGTACCAGACTTATCCTTTCACCAAGAGTCAGATGTTCTCCCTGCCTCATTCTCTCAAGCAACATGTTATCCATTATATCCTCTTTATTCCTCACCTTGGTCATCCCACTGATATATGGTGAGGTCAACCTTGTTATTCTTAACCTTTACGCCTTCCGCTCCGAGCAGCTTTGCCTGAACCTCAGCTCCGCCGAATGCAAAACTTCCGGCTAGTTCCCCTTTAGCATCAACCACTCTAAAGCAGGGGATATTATCAGGATCCGGGTTCTTATGGAGTGCATTTCCAACTGCCCGCGACATCTTGCTGTTTCCTGCCAGTCTCGCTATCTGTGAATATGTGGCAACCTTTCCATAAGGAATCTTCTTCACTGCTTCATATATCCTCTTAGTTGGGCTGTCACTTATCAGATTGTAGCTTTGCTCAATCATCAGCCTCACATCCTCATCAGGAATAGAGCCATCAAGAATCACAGTATTCCAGTGATCTTTATTCTGATGATAGCCAGGTATAACTGACTCATAAGCCGACCGCCAAAAATAAGCCATATCAGGGTCAACCTTAATATTCAGATTTATAAAACCTTCTCTTTCATAAGTCCAGAGAAATGCCTTCTTATTTCCTTTATATCTTACAAGTTGCCAGTTATCATCATGAAATGGCGCATCCTGATAGGTATCAGGAAATGTTAGGCCGAACTCAAGAGCTTCCTTTCTAGTATTCATATACTCTGCCCTTCTTTATATTTCTTCAACTTTTCGGTGTGAACTTCTGCTCTTTTTTTCATCACGAAAAAATCTATCAATAAGGATTAAAGATAAATCCTTTTCTTTGAAAAGCTCATCCAACAGTATAAAATAGTTTATCTTCTCCCAATTCGCTTCTATACCAAGTGCATCAATTCCCTAAAGAGTGGGATAATAATATTACTATTTAACAGCCCAGAATCCAGCCTGCATGTAGGATACCCATAAAATGTTTACAGATTTGAAACCAGCATTCTTTAGCATTTCTAGATGCTGTTCAATGGTTATAGGAAACATTTCAGTTCCTCTTCTTGCCTGGTGAGCTTTTACACCTTCTGGCGTCCATCCATGATCCAAGAGAAATTGTCCCCAACGCTTTAATGCTATGGCATCACTTTCTTCGGTTGACATCTTAATATTTTCGAAAGTCATAAAGATTCCATCTTCTTTAAGGGCCTCATAGCATTTTTTTACAGCTATAACTCGAGTATCTATATCATAATAATGATGGCTTTGAATGGCAGTCACAATATTGAATTCATTTTTATATGAAAGTGCATCAGATGCAACAGTGTTAAAATGGATATTCTTCCCGCTTAGCTTTTCCTTTGCTATCTCCAGCATACCTTTAGACGGATCGCATAGTGTAAATTCGATATCAGGAATCTCACCTAGTGCTCTTAAAGCCAAAGTTCCTGTACCGCAGCCTGTATCTAGCCATTTTACCTTTGCTTTGTTCTCTCGGGTTATCATTTTAGCCACATCAATAACCTGACCGTGAAATTCTAAATAATATGGTAATACATTTGTTATATTGGCATCATAAATACTTGAATTATACGAAGATGTATTATCTTTCATTTTCCCTCCTAAAATTCTATTCTGTGATTAAACTAAAAGAATATAACATTCTAAGTTATACTGTAATATTTTGTATGGTTCTCTAATCGGTTTACATTATCTCGACTGATTTTTCCATAATCTTAAGAGAATCCGATAAGATTTAACCCGGCAAGCCGAAAATCGCCACATAAACTATAAACGAAATAATATCTATTAAAACAAAGACTCCAAGTGCAATAGCCGCTATCTTAAGCCCCTTCTTTGCTTTCTTTTTATTATCATCTGTTAATACATTTTCTTTAATATCACTGTAAAGCTCTGATCTAACTATTTGTTCAGAAGGCTCAGCCTTCTATGGTTCTTCTGGAGTTTTATCCAGTACCAGTTCATCCAGGGACACTTCAAAAAGGTCGCTGATAGCAACAAGTTCTTCCTGAGAGAAACCTTTCTGTTTCCTAAGACTATATAGTTTATTATTGAATTCCATCATTTTTCACCTTGCCCTTCTCTACAAGTATTATTACCATTAAAATAGTGCCACATACAAATGTTGTTATAATACTTGATTCTATTCCGTAGCCAGCTCCAGTTAAAAATTCATTTACTACCG
>JAILEL010000363.1 GCA_024687845.1 Eubacterium sp. | reverse complement strand
CTTACTAAGAAAAAGAGAATTATTCTTTGTCTTAACTGACTGTCCCTGCTGCATATAACTATTCTTTAGAGCCCTAAGCCTGTTTTTATCCGTATCAATAGAATGATCTTTTGAAAGTTTTTCCTTGATATCCTTTTTCTTTTTGATATGATGGTCTATCTTCTTATCATCCTTTCGATGAATGACCATCGGTTTATCCTCAACCTTTTTGATTACCACTTCTTACATCTCCTCTCACCTACAAAACTCGTGATATGAATGCTCATTCACCACATAGAAAAAGCCGCCTTAGAGTTTTTCCACTCCAAAACGGCTTCAAAATACTTATTCAGTTTTTTCATAAGTACATTATCATCCAAGGAATGTTCCCATAGTGTGAATCTCAACCTTGGATTCCTCCGTACCTACATCATAATCATCCGAACAATCATCCGAAGTAAAAAACAAACCATTATTTGGAACATTGTCTGAATCTTCATCCAAATCATGACGATTCTTCGTACTAATATCTTCTGTATCATGACGTTTTGTCGCTGTATCAATAGCCATATTATGACGCATTTTCGTACTATCATCATGCTCCACAGTAAGTTCCTCTCCTTTCTCAGCCTTTTCCTTTTCAGCCTTCTTCTGCTCTGCAATCCTCTCATGAATATTGGTATTGTACAGCTTATAAAGGTTTGTATCCTTGCTAATCTGATTATCAAATGGTATTACCACTGAACCACATTTGATAAGCCCCATACCTGATGCTGTTTTAGTAACATATCTGAGTTGTGCCTGGGATACTCCGATGACATCAGCCATCTTCGCACTATCTGTATTCGCTTGCTTCAGTAATGCTACGAACTCAGAATTAGCCAACATTGTTGTAGCTGTATAGTTCTGAAGCAGATCTACTACATTCTGAGTTATACCAGTACAAAGACCGCCTTGCTTACGAACCTTTTTCCAAAGTTGCTGCAGATACTTAGCAGAGTACTCAGAATTGAGGAGCACATGAAATTCATCGATATAAAGCCAAGTAGCTTTTCCCTTCTGGCCATTCTCAACGATTCTCTGCTGAATTGACTCCATCATAACGAGCATTGTTATAGGACTAAGCTCTGTTCCAAGGTCTCTGATACCATATACTGTAAATCTGTTATCTACATCTACATTGGTCTGATGATTGAAGATATTAAGTGATCCTCTTACGAAAAGCTCAAGTGAAAGAGCTATATCCTTTGCCTCTTCTTCCTTCTGGCTAAGAAGCAGCTTGTAGAAATCTTCCATGATAGGAATATATCTATCATCCGCAGGTCTCTTTGCTATATCCGTATAAAGCTTTCTAACACATCTATCGATAATCGATTTCTGTCTGGAATTCAGGCTGTCACCTATACACTGCTCACAGAGTCCAAGCATAAACTCACCCTTTTCTCTGATCCAGCCTTTAGTATCATTCAGGTCAAGATTCCATACATCCATAGCCAGGGGATTTACATAGTTGTCCGTGTAAGTGGACATATTTACTACCGTACCACCATAAGTCTTCGCCACATCGAAGTATTCGTTCATTGGATCAATTACGATTATTTCGTCCTGTCCTGACAAAAATACAGAGCCCATTTCCATCTTACAGAAGAAGGATTTACCGGAACCTGGAACACCAAATACAAAGCCATTTCCATTTATCAGCTTCTTACGATTACCTATATTGATATTCTTGCTGATTTGGTTGATTCCGTAGTAATTTCCACCTTTATCATTAAGTTCCTGCACATTAAATGGCATAAGTACCGCAAGACTCTGTGTAAGCATAGTTCTCATTGTCTCAACCTGTCTTATACCAATAGGAAGTGCCGTGTTAAGAGCTTCCTTCTGTTTATAATAATGTGGTTCAATCACGCAGCTGTTACGCTTTCCAATTGTCTCTACTGTTTCGGTAATACTCTCCAATTCTTCCTTGGACTCAGCCATAATAATGATTGTCACAGCCACATAGAAGAGGCACTGGTCATTTTCCCTGACATCATCCATGATTGCTTCTATTTCACGCTTCTCAGTTCTCTTGGCATATGAAATCTCCGTAGAGAAGTCATTATTTTTATTACGGACTCTCTGCTGTTTGATAATATCCGACTCAATACCAAGATATTTCTTCTGCAAAGTCTTTGTGGTTAAGTCCTTTGGAACTGGAACCACATCAATACTTGTGATTGAATGAATCGGCAGAGATGTTATTTCATTTATGAATCTGTCCGACAAACTGCTTGGGTACTTCTTGATAAAAAGTGCCCGGCAGAACTTGCTTTCATCTTCAAAATGATCCGGAAAAAATTTAAGTATTCCATTACATAGGTCATTCTTGAAATCTTTTCCAACCTTCTTAGCCTTCTTGATATCAAAATCAAAGCTGTCCTCATCTCCAAGATGATAGAAATCATGGAGAACCTTCAGTCGCTCATTACCGGTAAGAGGAACTATATCAGCTCCCAGTTCGATAAATGCCTTATGCACGGTCGCCTCAAGTGTTGCGAACTGTGCTTTTGCCTCTTCGAAATTCTTTCTCTCAATCGTAAGTGTCAGATATCGTTCCTGCTCGATGCCCTGCCTTCCTTCAAGAATCTTCTCTTCAATGATATCATTATAAATCTTCCTGAAATCATTGAAACCGTCATCCATATAAGGAAGCAGAACATAATCACGAAGCACATTCATGTCCTTATTCTTGTTATTAATAGTAATCTTATAATTACAGTCCAAAGAATTAAGGAACTTGCAATAACGCTCAAACACTCCGATCTGTTCATCCTCTGTCGCAGTAGTGTAATTAATATCCTGGAAAATGTAACATTTGGAATATCTGTTCCTTGCAACTTCAAAGATACCATTTTCCGCGACAGCCATAATCTCTATTGTTTCCTGAATGGACTTAGGACTCTTATAAAGAGGCTCACTAGCCTTTTTCAGCTCCTTAAATCCATCTTTTAATAATCCCATTGCCTAACCTCCATCATATTACAAACCTCTTCACAATCAGCGCTGCCACAGCGGCTAATATGAAAAAGATCACCGTTATTATTGTTAGCTTCATTTTTCTCTTCACTGCTTCAAACTCCTCTCTCTTATGCTCTTCTTGAATTGCCTTTGTCTTTGTTGAATCTGTTTCTCCGTCTTGAAGTTCTTCTGATCCATCTATAGCACCAGATACATCACCAATTCCTGATGAACCTACTCCAACACCCTTCTTTTTTGAACTCAAAAAATTAAATCCAAACAATCCCTTCTTCTCAACATTAGCTTCAACATTACACAGCTTCTTTCCTTCAGCTTCACTCTCTGTCGAAACATATGTCAGTGGCCTGTTGCCAAACATAAAATGTAGCCTTCTTCCCATATATTCATAGAAGTTCATTCCGTTATAGGAATAGAATCCTCCCATGGCTATCGGAGCCACACAGGGTATCGTCACATATGCCGCCCCTGTGAGTCCGATATATCTATAAAGGAGTAGAACCATGCCACCACCAACTAAAACACTGGCAACTGAATATATAAGCTGTCTTGCAGTAAGTCCAAGAACAACACTCTCCTGATATTTATCAATATCCTTATTAACTTCTATAATCATGACTTTAATATCCTTTCTTCTATCTCCTACAATCCAAACACTTTACTTGTCAGACTCTGCGCACCCTTTACTGCACCAACAGTCATTGCAATGGTGAATGTCATTTCACATAGATACAGAAGTGTTTGTGTCCACTCCGAATAATTACCGGTAAATGACGGAAGCCCTGCATTTATAACTGATGTACAGACAATAATCGCCAGAGCCATTGTGACTGCTTCAAATGTTACGCTTAGGAAATACTTCGCATATGTTGCAGCTGTATGTGCCACAGTTCTGTTACCACCTAGAGTTGCAAATGCAATAGATCCAAGTGGAACTATGATAAGCAGTCTAAGGAATCTGAAATATACGGTATAAAGAATAAAGAAACCGCAGATAATGATTATGATTGAAAGAAGCGCTGACAGTATCAACATCACAAGACTTTCACCAAATCCCAGATCCTTTATAACATCAGCCTGAGCACTATCAATTTTCAGTTCGGTTATTGTTCCGGCTGATAGTGCATTTACTAAATTTCCTATTGTCTGAAAGAATGCTTTCATTATCGTTACATTATTGGCTACAAAGTATTCTGAAATACTGAGCCTAATTAACATTCTCAGAATTACTTCAAAACGCATTTCTTCTTTAATATCCACACTCTCGGAACAAAAACCTATGACAAAGAACAAGACTACAAGCGATGAACCAACCGCCACAAATATCGGATTGATACTTTCAATGATTGCCCATGGTCCACCATTATTAAACTTGTCAGGTGTTGTTCCGAGAAGGTCAAATACAAGCGATATCTGATTGTTCCAGAAACCGAATACCGCCTCAAGAAGTGAAAGGATTTTTTCGCCAAGCTTAAATATGCTCATTTAATATATCTCCTTCCTCTTAGTCACACCTCATCAGTATGTGAGGTAATTCAGTTTTCTAGAATCCCAGGAATGAAAGTACTGTTGAAATACCTGCCATGATGACACCGGCAACAATACCCTTGATTGCTGAGTTCATAGTAGATGAATCCTGCTGCTGATATGCCTGAGCAAACTCCATAACATTCTTTGCGAGGATGATTACACCCACAGCACCAATGATTGCAATCACAAGTGTCTTGAGGTTATCAAGAGGCTGAGTGATTGTACTTGTATCACCACCACCTGCGGCAAGTACAGTAGATGACATCATAGTTGATACATAGCCAGCTGTTACAGCCATAAGAGCAAACTTCTTCTTGGCATTTCCAAGTAATGAACTCTTCTTCACATTGTTACTAATCATGTTCTTAAATGTATTTTTCATAACTTATTTAATCTCCTTCTGATTATTGTATTTTTTCTCTTACTGTTTCCTTATATTCCGGGAAGCAGTCTGCGCAGAACTGCTTCCCAGTCATGGAGGAAAATTTTGAATACATATCCGAAACGATATGTTATATACAATCGGGACGTCTCCCGGTTATATCTACTTAAAATGAATAGCTTTTATCTGAATCACAATCAGCCTCTGCCATTCTTCTCATATGATTTGATAGCTGCTTTCATAACACTGACAGGCGTATCAGGATAAAAGAACTTCATGATTTCTTCCATTGGCATCTTGATCTTGTATGCCAGATGA
>JAILEL010000378.1 GCA_024687845.1 Eubacterium sp. | reverse complement strand
GTTTTGAAAGCAACTATGTAGAGAAAAACAATATTGTATTTTATAACCAGTAGTAGTAATATAGACCTTGACGAATGATATAAGCATGATCCATAGGATCGGTCAAAACAAAAGGTCAGTAGCTGCGAACTACTGACCTTTTTATTCCGTTTGTGCTATACCACATCAAATAGAATTAATATATATGAAAAAAACAAGAAAAGTGAATTTAAGGGAAGAGAGTTTTAATATACTCAGAAATATTGAAAAACAGGATGCATACGTAGGTGATGTTTTAGATGGAGCACTCAGACGTATGCAGTTTTGTGATAAGAAGGAAAGAGCGTTTATAACAAGACTTGTAGAGGGAGTTATTGAAAGACGCATTTCCCTGGATTTTCTAATTGATAAATTCTCGAAAAAGAAGGCAAAAGTTTCGGGTAGTAATAAATTATATGACCGACAGAAAGATGTCAGAATGTTGCTTAGAATGGGTATATATCAGATTAGATATATGGAAAGTGTTCCAGCGCATGCTGCAATTTCGGAAACGGTTGAGCTGGCAAAAAAGTTAAAGTACACTGCTGAGTCAGGTTATATAAATGCAGTTCTGCGCAGGGTTTCTGAAGCCTACGCGGAAGGAAAGCTTGACAGTTATCTTGTGAGCCGTATGGATACTAGATATTCTACTCCAAAGTGGTTATGTGACTTTCTTGTCCAGACTTATGGAAAAGAAAAGGCTGCGGGTATACTTCAGGATCAGTTTGAAGAGCATCAGACAGTAATACGAGTAAATACATTAAAGACAGATGTGGATACTCTCAGAAATAGTTTCATAGAAGCTGGTGTTACTGTTTCAGAAGGGCTTCTCTATAAGAAAGCTCTAAGAATTTCAGATTATGATATGATTAAACGACTGCCTGGATACTCTGAAGGCGAATTCATAGTTCAGGATGAAACTTCCTGCTATGCAGTAAATTCGATTGGAATAAAGCCAGGAGATAAAATTCTTGATCTATGTGCTTCTCCCGGTGGAAAAAGCCTGCTTGCTTATGAACTTGCATATCCGGGAACTGTAATCTCCTGTGATATATCAAGGGAGAAGCTTGACAGGATAGCAGAAAATGCACAGCGTCTTGGCATCGACTCTTGCAATATAACATCTGTGGAGGAATTATATAATAATTCTGATATAAAAAAAGATTTTTCGGTTCTAATTAATGATGCCACCAAATTAAATAAAGCTATAGCTTCGCTTCCAGAAGAAGATAAATTCGATGTGGTGATAGCGGATGTACCTTGTTCAGGCTTAGGAATAATGGGAAGAAAAAATGATATCAAATATCATACGACTCCTGATGCAATGGAACAGCTGGCCCAGCAGGGATTAAAGATTCTTATAAATGCTTCTCATTACGTAAAAAAGGGTGGAAGAATAGGATTCTCGACTTGTACTATAAATCCTGGTGAGAATCAGGAGGTTGTAAGAAGATTTCTTGATTATTATAATGAAACAACTGAATCTGATGAAAAAAAAGGAAAAATAGAAATAATAGATGAGAAAACATTTCTTCAGGGAATCGATGGAAGCGATGGATTTTATTACGCGGTTTTAGAGCTAATGTGATCAAAACTAATGCATCAGCACTAGTCAAAATGAAGGGCACTCATTATGGATATCAATTCAATGTACATTTCTGAATTAACTGAATATGTTAACCAACAGGGATGGCCGAAATTCAGAGCAAAGCAAGTTTATGAATGGCTGAATAAAAAACATGTTACTTCTACTGATATGATGGCTAATATACCTAAGAATATCAGAGAAGCTCTGGATAAGGATATGTGCCATGTGAGCTATGCTGCACACCAGACTTCTAGGGAGGACGGAACAAGGAAGTTCCTTTTTAAAATGGATGATGGTCAGATGATAGAAACTGTTTTCATGAAATATCATCATGGTAATTCTATTTGTATATCTTCACAGGCTGGCTGCGCTATGGGATGTAAATTCTGTGCATCAACCATTGGTGGATGCATCAGAGATCTTACTGCTGGAGAAATGCTGGGACAGGTTTATTCAGCAATGAATGCCGTTAAGTTGGAAATTCAAAATGAACAGCATATTGATGAAAAAGCTGCGGAAAAAGAAGCGGTGGTATCCAATATAGTTGTTATGGGAACTGGTGAACCGCTTCAGAATTATGATAATCTTATAAGATTCATTAAAATAATAACTGATGAAAATGGTTTTAACCTCAGTATCAGAAACATTACGGTTTCTTCCTGTGGAATAGTTCCAAATATAAAAAGGCTGGCTGATGAAGGGATGGGAATTACATTTGCCCTGTCACTTCATGCTCCGATGGATGAGAAAAGAAAGGAGCTTATGCCAATAGCCAACAAATACAGCATTCAGGAAACTCTGGAAGCTACAGATTATTATTTTAAGAAAACAGGAAGACGAATAACGATTGAATATAGTCTGATGAATGGAATAAATGATAGTGAGACAGATGCCGAGCTTCTTGGCAGGCTGTTAAAGGGCAGAGGATATCATGTAAACCTGATTCCTGTCAACCCTATAGACGAGAGAGATTTTAAGAAAAGTTCGAAGACAAATATATTACAGTTTCAGAAAATACTTGAAAAATATGGAATTAATGTTACTATTAGGAGAGGTATGGGTCGAGATATTGATGCGGCCTGTGGACAGCTCAGAAGAAAGTATG
>JAILEL010000360.1 GCA_024687845.1 Eubacterium sp. | reverse complement strand
TCAGACCAAAGTTGATGAAATGTTCAACTGCTACGACCGCCGCGTATCAGTTAAAGAAACTGAAAACCTGGGCGAATAGTACGATGCAGAAAAGAAAAAGAGAGAGCCAGAGGACAAGTTTACTTGTCCCATGGCTCTCTCTTTTTCTTTTCTATACCGTGCAAACGGTCATCGTGGTGCCGCTTGCGGTACCACGATTGGCATCGTACTATTCGCCTCTATTTTCCCTCTTTAAAACTAACCTTCTTTGGTGCGCCTGCTTTTCTTATCAACTTCTCATATTTTGTAAGTTTCTTCTTTGGAACCTTTATCTTTGCTTTCGCTTTTATTCCCTTAAATGAACTTGCTCCAACCCTGCTCAGTTTCTTTGAATTGATTATAACTGTTCCGAGCTTCTTACATCCATTAAATGCTCCTGCACCTATAGTTCTTACTTCTGGTCCAATAACAACCTTAGTAAGCTTCTTACAGTTCCTGCAGGCATTCTTTCCCATACTGGTTACCTTGAATGTAACTCCTGCTATCTTGACTTTGTTAGTAGCTGAGACGAGTGTACAGTTCTTGTTATATGGTGCTGTATATTCAACCTCTCCGCCAACTACTTTGCCTTTTTTCTTAGTAAGTTTTGTTATCTTGTATTTTCCTTTGGTCTTCTTATCAGCTATTAGCTGCTTTGTTTTCAATTCTTTTGCAGTAACCTTTTCAGCTACAAGATATTTCTTTCCATCTTCACTCTTAAGAGTTTTTCCATCTTTAGAAATAGTTCCAACTCCTGGAATCACATTTCCACCTTTATCAGCATTATCCTTTTTAGGATCAGAGCCTGTCTTCTGATCTTTATTCTGATCATCAGATTTCTTATCCGTGTCATCCTTATTAACTTCAGGAACAACCTCTTCCCAGATTGCTGTAAGCATCTTGTTTCCTGTGGAGCCCTTCTTAATAATATAGGTAGTAACAGGATCTGAACCCCTCTCATCTGACCAGCCTTTAAAGATGTAACCTGCCTTACTTGGCGGATTATTTATTGTAATATCATCAGATAATACATTATATGTAACAGGATTATCTAATCCATCTGTACCATCTCCAAAATATTGAATAGTATATTCTATAATTCCATACTGGATATATACATTTTTTTCAGATGGAGAATATTTATCTTTCTTTACTATATCTTCTACCGGAATCATTATTGTGCCTTCTTCAAGTGGTTCCATTGATTCCTCATCTATCGCAAGTTTCCAGCCCTCTGCCTGATATCCGTTTTTATCCTCAGGTACTACAGTAATATCACTGTCATATTCTGCATAAGGAGCTGTAAAAACAACTTCTTCAGGATTATTTATATCATGTATAACAATCCCATATGTTTCTGGCCGCCATATAGCGTAGAGTGTCACCTTCTTATCATAATCGGTAATGTTTTTAGCTAGTCCCTTATTTTCATAATCACCATTCCGAAGTTGTATTACTTTTGTATAAGGTTTAAGACTCCATCCTATAAATTCGTAACCTGGGCGTTCATATGCATTTGCTGTCAGGTTCTGAGCAGTTCCATAAATAAACTGCTGATTTTCCATGGTTCCAGTTGCATCCTTGGCATTTTTATCAAATGTTACAGTATACTCCAGTGGTGCCCAGTTTGCTCTGAGAGTTTTTTCCTCACCATCCTTATCTATTATACGACAAAGGTTATCACTGTTATCTTCGACAGTGGCAGTGTACCCTACCATATCATAGCTCCAGTTTACAAACATATATCCTTTTCTCTTAAAAGCATTAGGAGTAAGCTTAGTACCAGATTCCCACTTGATAGTTTGAGAATTCATCACACCTTCAGCATCTTCTGCATTTTTATCAAACTTAACTGTAAAGGAATTTGGAACCCACTTGACCATAAGACATATATATTGAGTATTATTACAGCCTTTTTCCTTTAGCTTTGAAACCATGTCACTGTAGGAAAAAGTTTTCTGCGTAATAGGATATGCCACATCAAACCAATGAACATTAGTATAATCAACAATACTATCCTTCACATCCCTATATCCTATCATCCAACCGGCAGGAGCATAGCCCCTTTTACTACTATAACTAAGTTCCAAATCGCCGCCTGATTGTATTTTACTTGGTTCAAAAACAAAATCATCACCAGTAGGTATAGCAGATTCAACATATTCATATTGACCATAATAGATTGAAACACAGTTCTTTATAAACTTTGCATAAAGGGTTATCTCTGTCCATTCCGGACACACCTTATTCACCTGATCATATGTCACAAGATCAATAAAATTCTTCTTAAAATCAGGATCTAAATACCATCCTGTAAACATATAACCTTCTTTTTTAGCTTCATATATTTTATGTGTAGTATTTGGAGTAAACTCATATTCTTCTTTATTATGTTCTGAATTAGTTCCACCATCCAGAACATAATTTATTTTTATCGTTTTCGTTTCCGGATTCTGTTCATCATTTCCAGCTGCCCGGGCACTTGTTCCCATGCCCATTACTATCATTATAATAAGTCCTAAGGTTACTATCATGATGATACGTTTTGATGACGCTGACATCTGTTTCATAAATTCTGATGCTGAAATCATTTTCTTCCCTCTCGCTGCTTTTATAATCTTAGGGCTAACACTCGTGACTTTAGTCATGAGATACAGCCCTTTTTACACATATATTTTACTAATTACTATAATATATCGTAAAAATGTGGTATAATAATACATACAGGACACTTGTTCCAAGTCTTAAGAAAGGATAAAATTGTATGTATCTTACTGTTAAACAACAGATTAAACACCTGTCAAAAGATGATTATCGTACCATCAAAGAACTCTGCCATATCGCAAAGAACCTGACCAATGAAGCTATATATAACGTCCGGCAGTATTATTTTACTGAGGGTGAGTATCTGAAATATGAGAAAAACTATGTTCTTTTAAAGAACAGCGAT
>JAILEL010000340.1 GCA_024687845.1 Eubacterium sp. | reverse complement strand
CATAGAAAATATCCATAGAATTGGAGAGGGCTGGGTTGCGGAAGAGACACTTGGAATAGCATTATACTGCGCTTTAAAATATCAGAATGATTTTTCCTCAGCAATAATAGCTTCGGTAAATCATAATGGCGATAGTGATTCAACCGGAGCAGTTACCGGAAACATCCTCGGGGCCTTACTCGGATATAAATCTATCGAAGAAAAGTGGAAAACACATCTTGAACTTAAAGACGTGATATTGGAACTCGCAAATGATATCTACCAGGATTCACGTATGGAAACAGCAGAGGATTATCAGAATCCTAAGTGGATAAGAAAATATGTCGATATGACGTGGAAATAATGGAGAATAGAACCTAAAAACGGCAGTATTTCATTTACTAAGCATAAAATGAAATACTGCCGTTTTTATATACAATATTCTTTAGAAGAAATAATTCTGCATTAAATGAGTCATTACTAGAGTCTAATTGGGAAGATGTTCTAATTCATTGATTGCATCATCTAGAGAAGAATAAGTTCCTTTATACAATTTTCCATTTAACTTAATTACATATCCCCCAGTAACCTGTTCAATAGTAAGTAACCCATAGCTTGTTTGTCTTGATCTTAAAACCGACATTATACATCCCTCCTACTCAAAGATATAATTATATTTCTATTAAATCACCAGATATTGTTGATGTCAATATAATAGATGGAGTCCTTTTAAAGTAACATTGCTATTTTTATTTCACAAAAAGTTCACAATTTACAGCTCCGTAATTACGATATTTTCTTTGATTCATCCCATATACATATTGAAGTCTTTAAAAATATTAAAACCAAAGGGAGGATCATACCATGAAGAAAACAATCAAAACTGTTATAGCATTTATTATGATAGCAACAATTCTCGTTAGTCCATTTGGCGAAATGATAGGTGAAACAAGAGCAGCTGCTGCAGTTCCATCAATCACCTATCAGGCACATGTTCAAGATAATGGATGGCTTGGAACAGTAAAGGGCGGTGTAACAGCTGGAACCACAGGTCAAAGCAAACGTCTTGAAGGACTTAAGATTAATCTTAAGTATAAAAAGAAAAGTATGATTACTTACAGAGTACACTGTCAGGATATTGGCTGGTAGGCATGGAAAACATCTGGACAACTGGCAGGAACTACGGGAAAATCTAAGAGAATAGAAGCTGTACAAATAAAATTAACAGGTTCTTATTCGAAAAAATATGATGTTTATTACAGAATGCATGTTGCTAATGCAGGCTGGTTGAATTGGGCCAAGAATGGTTCAACAGCTGGATCGACAGGAGCAGCACTAAGAGCGGAAGCTATTCAGATTAAAATTGTAAAGAAGGGTAAGGTGGTTTCTGGTACAGGTAGAGCTGATATAACAAAAACTCCGCTGACATATAGAGCTCATATTCAGAATAATGGTTGGCTGAATACTGTTGGTGAAGGTGCGACAGCTGGAAGTACCGGACAATCAAAAAGATTAGAAGCACTTATAATCAATCTCAAAGACTATAACGGACAGAGTGGAATAACTTATTCCTGTCATGTTTCTGACATCGGCTGGCAAGGATGGCGGACATCAGGCCAGATGGCTGGTACAACAGGTCAGGCAAGAAGAATAGAAGCTATAAAGATTCGTCTTACGGGAACCATTTCTAGTTATTATAACGTGTATTATAGAATGCATGTTGCAAATTATGGTTGGCTTGGATGGGCATCAAATGGAGCAATAGCTGGAACGACTGGTGGTGGAATTAGAGCAGAAGCTATTGAAATTAGACTGGTTGCAAAAGGTGTATCTTTCAATACAGGCTTAGCAGCATATATAGATGCTACTAATACAACAAAATATATTCATCTTACTCATCATATGGCAGGATTATTAGATCAGAGAAGTTACAAATTGTATGGTGATAACGGTGAAAACTGGGGATGCTGTGCTACAGCCTATGCGACAGGCCTTAGTATAGTGACTGGAAGAAGTTATAATCCTGAATCATTCTGGAGATATAAATGTACTTATTATGATCAAGGTCATGTAAATGCATATACAAGCTATAATGCAACAACAATATATAATAACCTTCTTGCTGGAAAACCTACTATGGTGCATTACAAATATTATAAAGGTAATGGAACTTCAGAACATTGGGTTCTGGTTATTGGAGTAAGAAGTGGAGCAATCAAAAGTAATATTCAGTTCAGTGACTTCACAGTAATAGATCCATGGGGTGGAGCAGAAAAGTCGCTTTCAAGTGTGGGATACTTTGGTTCGAGATATAGTATGGGGATGAAGACATTCTATTAAATTTCTTGATTTTTTAGATTAGTTTTACATTAGATCTCATCTTTAACAGTTTTTATCTTTTCAAAACTATCAAAGATGAGTGAAATTCCCATAATACAATAGTCTCATCTATTTTCAAAATATGATTTCATTAGATCATCAAAAATGCATGATGTCAGGGGAAATGCTGTTTGACAATGGTTTTATGCAATAGTAGAATTGTTTGTGAGGTTTGAACAAAAGAATTCTGAATATTTGATTTTTGTTAGCTGATTTAACTATAATATTTGATTGCATCAACTGTATTATCGTAAAAAATTATTTCATTTAATTGAGAGGAGCTGCAACGAATGTATAACGAGTATAAAAAAAGATATTTATGTAAGGATGTTGGAGAAGTTGTTTTTTCTGATTATAAAATTGCTACAGCTTCTGTTTTTTTATCAGAAGTGGATCTAAAAATAATTGATCAGATAAAGCTGCCTGAAAAGATTTTACCAGAGTTTTTGCTGGGAGATTTCTCTGCGGATTTTGAAGATATTGAGGATGAATTATCTGAATATTTTGGTAAATACCTGATTATTGGAAAAGCTGATTTTGATGATGATATAGTTGTATTAATTACAGAAGATAGAGATGTTGTGAAATATGATAAATC
>JAILEL010000304.1 GCA_024687845.1 Eubacterium sp. | reverse complement strand
TGATATTTTCCATATTGATTGGAATGTCAGATCTTTTTGACTATTTTGGACTCTATAATCGCTCACTTAAAATGTGGAAGAACAATACAAATGCGAAGGTTCATATGCTGAAATCAATAAATGAGTATTCAGAAGGATTTGCACTTGCTATGGATATACTAAGCCATAATGAATATGTTGATGATGCATATAGTTTTATGGCGGCTAATGCATTTTATAGTGGTGATGTGGGACTTTTTGAGGCCTATCAGAATAAGGCCATTGAATATGCTCCGTATGAATTTCAATATTACTATGATTATATAGAAATAATGAGCTATTCTGCTGAAGAGTTTATAAATGCTGGAGATAAAGAATCTGCTGTAGTTTGCTATGAAGGAATGGTTGAAATGGAAGACCGGCTTGAATCACTTGCGGATAGAACTAGCTCTTTCTCATATAGATTTACAGATAAACCAGTTACAGAGTTCCCTTCAGAATACAAGGAGAAAATCAATAGCATTAAAGGAAAAATAATTGACAAGTAGTATTTATGGGGGATTAAAATATTACTTGTTCAATAAAAAATAGAAAGAGAGGGATTAAGTTATGCAAAAAACAAAAAATGTAGCTAGGAAGATTATAGTATTCTTGCTTATGTTGGGGTTCATAATGAATATGAATATTACAGCATTTGCAGCAAGCACTGTCGTCGAAAGTGGCTATATCGGTGATGAGCAGGATTATAAGGATGAGGGTAAAAACCCTGACAATTATCTGATTAAATGGACATTCTATTCAGATTCATCATTGGTATTTTCGGGGAGTTTTGAAAGTGATTTTCGTTCATTTATGGATGAGGTAGATTCGAATGTTTATTCAAAAGTTAAAAAAGTAGTTATAAAAAAAGGTGTCAAGCTTTCAGATGCGAGATTTACTGATTTTACTAGTTTGGAAGAAGCAGTAATCGAAGATCCAGCTTCGATAATTGGCCGATTTTCATTTTACGAATGTAAAAAGCTTAAGAAAATATCACTTCCTGAAGGATTGACGACTATTCCTCAGTATCTCTGTTATGGATGTACCAGTCTTTCAAGCTTGAACATTCCTTCTTCAGTAAAAACTATTGAAGCGAATGCATTTTATGGTTGCCCAATCAGCAGCTTGAATCTTAAGAATGTGCAGAAAATAGGTGGGAATGCTTTTGCATATAACACTGCACTTAAGGCTCTTACAGTACCAGCATCTGTAACTGAAATAGAGTATTCATTTAGTAATAATACTAATTTATCTAATATTTCATTTTCAAATGGAATGGATTACTCCGGAATATCAGGAGGAAGCCTCATGGGGGCATTTATGGGTACTGCATGGGAAAAGAAACATTCGGGACAGATTTATATTGGAACTTCTTATTATGGAGACACAAGTACAAAATATAATGGTAATGGAACCTATGAGATAAAAGAAGGAACAAAAAGCCTCTGCGCATTTTCACTTGCGGGTGTACAAGTGAAGAATCTCAAGCTTCCTAGCACACTTACAAAGTATAGTAAAGATATTTTCTGTTCAAAATATTATTCAGATTATTCAATGGCATGGAGCTATTCATATGCCAATAACGCAAGGTTTGATAATATCCTGATACCAAGCAAAGTCGCAGACATAGAGTATAAAGAAATCATGTATACTGGTGTTAGAAATATTTTCGGAATGAGCGGAACTAAGCTTCAGAATGGCATTCAGAGCAGTGGCAAAAATGTTAATTATTATCCACTTGATCTGTCTAAGCTCACTCTTAATACATCAAAAGAACTTGTTCGTAAGGGTGACACAAAGACCCTTAGTGTTAAGATTAGTTACAACGGAATGGCAACAGATTTTTCTGATTTTGTTACGTGGAAATCATCAAATCCGTCAGTTGTAAAGATTGACAGCACAGGAAAGATAAAGGCACTTAAGGTAGGCAAAGCTACAATTACAGCCAGCTCACCATATATGAAAAAGAAGGCTTCAGTTAAGGTTGAGGTTCTAAAAGAAGATGCAGTTATCCTAAAGAAGGGAACAAAAGTCAAGGATGCAACAGGAAAATTCACTTATATGGTAAATGGATCCGGAACAGTTGCATTGTATAAGTACAATAATAAAGCATCTTCAAAGGTTACTATACCTGCAACAGTGAAACTGAAAGGTACAACCTATAAGGTTACAGCAGTTTCAGACAGTGCATTTAAAGGTATTTCAAAGGTGACGACTGTTACTATAGGAGCAAATGTTACTAAAATCGGTGCAAAAGCATTTGCGGGATGCTCAAAGCTTAAAACTATAAATATTAAGTCTAAAAAGCTTAAAACGGTTGGCAAGAATGCCTTCAATGGAATCTATAAAAAGGCAGTAATAAAAGTACCTTCAAGCAGTTTGAAATCATATAAAAAGCTTATAACAAAATCTAAGATTGCAAAGACAGTAATAGTGAAGTAGGTAAATGGGAGTCAGGCCTATGAGAAACATAGTATTAAAAAAAATAATGGCTTCGATACTGATCGGAGGGCTGCTGATTGGCAGCTCTCCATTCAAGATTGGAATCGGAAATGTTTCAGCTGAAGAAAGTACTATAAAAACTTCAGGTGGTACCATTACACTAAAGGATAACCTTAATGTTGGAGGCGTTAAAATTGAAGATGTTTATGTGACAGATTCATCAGAAACTTTGATGGTTCCATCTGTTGCTTCGAAGGTTGATACATTCTATACAGGGTTAGAATATGAATCAGATGATGAAGATTTATATTTTATTAGAAGTTCAGAAATGGGAATATATGTTATTTCGAATTTTGAACGCGAACTTACAGAAGAAGAGATAGATACTTTTGAAAATAAGGGAACACTTATATTTGTTGATGATAAAGGAAATATATATAATGATGATTCTCATGTAGGATATTTTGATTCATGGGTATCTCCTGACGGTGTTGCTTGCCTTGAACTAGGATGGGGTATAGGCGGATATCTTGATGAGAATACTAATGGCCATTATCTATGGACAGAAGAAATATCTATTGATGAAGAAAACCTATATTCATTTTCTATTTCATTTACTGTTCAAAATTTCAGAGAAAAAAGTAATATTACCTATGACTTGAATGGTGGTTACATACTTGAATCAGATACAGATGGAAAACTCGCAAGAAGAACTACAGAATATGTTACGCAGGTGGTTTCTTGTGACTATATCGGTGATAGATATGTGATTCCTCGAAAAGATGGATATACATTTATAGGTTATATAGAGAAAGGCTCTGAAAAATATGATGATGAGATAGAAATATATTTACCGGGAAGGACCGATGATTATACTGATAATGAGGCATTAGAGCTTATAAGGAATCAAATGGTTACGTATGGCACTACTTATGTTGCTCAGTGGAAAGAGGGGGCGGATTATAATGTGTTGGATTCTGTTAAAAGGTCGTATGATGTAGACATCACAAATACTACCCAATATAAACCTTCAACTGTTCAGATTAAGATAGAGCATAATGGATTTATGGGCGATTATGGTGTTACTCCGAATGCAGATGCCTATTATAATCCAAATTATCTTACCTATAGTTTTGGAAATACAGCAACAGAAGCGAATCTTGACTGGTATAAGAGTGACATGGAACTATCAGGCAATAAAGCTACAGTAACTTTTGACATTTGGAAGAAGGATTCTACGAAAAAGGTAACAGGACTTAAGGAACTAAAGGTAGATGTCAAGAATGAAAAAACAAATGAGTTTTTAGGAACAATAAGTATATTCGTAAATCTTACTGATTTGAGTACGAATCCACAGTCTAAAAAACAAGAAGAAAATCAAACTGAGCAAAATGGACAAAACGGAAATCATAATTCGACTAATCACCAGGATGGAAATCAGGCTGAATCCTCAAATCCAAATCAAGGTGAAAAAAAGCCGACTATTCCAAGAACGACACAAACTGTAAAGAAGAAACAAACTATAAAAGTAAAGGGCTCATTTGTTGTTTCACTAGATAATAAAAAACTGAATCTTAAGGCTAAATCAACAGGTAATGGCAAGCTTTCATATAAGAGTAGTAATGCTAAAGTTGCATCAGTTTCTAAGAATGGAGTTGTGACGATTAAGGGAGTTGGTTCTACGGTTATTACCATATCTGCAAAAGAAACTTCAAAGTTTAAATCGTCAACTAAAAAGATTATTGTAAAGGTTAATCCTAAGAAACAAGAGTTTATTAAAAAGAAAATTGGATATGATAATAAGACTTCTAATTTGAAACTGGTTTGGAAGAAGGATAAAAATGCTGATTATTATCAAATTCAGAGAGCTGTAGATGAAAAATTCAAAGTTAAGTCACGAAGCAAGACAATAAAGAAGAACAGTGCTGCTATATGGCT
>JAILEL010000356.1 GCA_024687845.1 Eubacterium sp. | reverse complement strand
GTAGAGGTTGTTAATAACCTTACTATGGAAAGCATCGATGAGATAAAAGGTGAAGTTCTTGTGGCGATTGCTGTTAAGATAAATAATAAAGTAAGGCTTATAGATAACTTTATTATTTAGGGATTGTTTACTTGGATTTCTCGTATCATGAGATAACTTATACAGTAAAAACACTAGGATATTATAGATTAGGAGAAAAAATTATGTATGGAACTTACCTCAAGTCCAAAATTCATAGAGCTATTGTAACCCAGGCTGCTCTTAATTATGTTGGAAGTATAACAATAGATGAGAGTCTGATGGAGGCCTGCGGCCTTTTGGAATATGAAAAGGTTCAGGTCGCAGATGTTGATAATGGAAACAGACTTGAAACATATGTTATAGCAGGAGAGGCGGGCTCAGGAATAATCTGTCTGAATGGAGCGGCTGCAAGACTTGTTTCGGAAGGTGATAAGGTTATCATAATGAGCTATGCTCAGATGACACCGGAAGAACTTAAAGATAATCCTCCAAAGGTTGTATTTGTAGATGAAAGTAATAAAATAGTCAGAGTTACAAGGTATGAGAAACACGGCGAACTTTTTGATATAGGATAATTGCTTACGAGATTGAGGTTTTAATATGCTTAAAGGAAAGAATATTTTACTATGTGTAACAGGTGGGATTGCGGCTTATAAGATGGCTGATGTTGCTTCGATGCTGGTTAAACTTGGAGCTGATGTTCATGTTGTTATGACCGAGAATGCTACTCGATTCATATCTGCTGAAACCTTTAAGGTGCTTACTAAGAATAAGGTATATACTGATGTTTTTGATGATAATCCAGATGATTATACTAATGTGCCACATGTATCTCTGGGGTCGTCTGCTGATCTGATACTGATCGCACCAGCTACAGCAGATGTGCTTGGAAAAATAGCTCATGGTATTGCAGATGATATGGTAACAACAACTGTTTTACCAGCAACTTGTCCGATTCTTGTAGCACCTTCGATGAATGTATATATGTTTGAAAATAAAATCGTGCAGGCCAATATTCAGATTCTTAAAGATTTTGGATATAATATTATTGAACCGGTAAGCGGACATCTTGCGTGTGGTTATGACGGCAAGGGAAAACTGCCGTCACCTGAAGCGCTAGTGGAATATATTACATTTACTATAGCAAAGGAAAAGGATCTTGAAGGAAAAAGAGTACTTGTAAATGCAGGACCTACTCAGGAGGCTATTGATCCGGTCAGATATATTACCAACCATTCATCCGGTAAAATGGGATATGCAATTGCCAGAATCGCTGCAATGAGAGGTGCCAGTGTTAAACTTGTTTCAGGTCCGGTTAATCTTGATACACCGCTGGGGGTAGAAAGAATTAATGTGACCTCTGCAGAAGATATGTATAAAGCAATGGCTGATAATTTTGATGATTCTGATATCATTATTATGTCAGCTGCTGTTGCGGATTATACTCCTAAAGTATTTTCTGATAATAAGATAAAGAAGAGTGATGAGGACTTTAGTATTGGTCTTGACCGCACAACAGATATTCTTAAAACACTGGGAAATAAAAAGAAGAATGGACAGATAATTGTAGGCTTTTCTATGGAAACGGAGAATCTGATTGAGAACTCAAGGAAGAAGCTCATTTCTAAAAATGCTGATATGATATGTGCTAACAGCCTGACTACTGAAGGGGCTGGTTACCAGGTTGACACGAATATAGTTACGATGATAACTAAAGAAGATATGATTGAGCTCCCGCTCTTATCGAAGTTAGAAGTTGCTGATAAGATTTTTAACCACATTTTGACACTATAAAACAGATATGGTACAATAGATTACGTTTTTATGAGCAAATCGTTGCTCGATTCTAAAAAAGACTGGAGGATAACATAACGTGGAAGGCTATAAGAAGGAATTTGTTGATTTTATGCTCGATTCACAGGTTCTTAAGTTTGGAGATTTTACGCTTAAGAGTGGAAGAAAATCACCATTTTTTATGAATGCTGGACTGTATGTAACAGGTTCACAGCTTATGAAACTTGGAGAATACTATGCTAAGGCTATTCATAATACATATGGAGATGATTTTGATGTTATCTTTGGTCCGGCTTATAAAGGTATACCTATCAGCGTAGCAACCACTATAGCATATAGCAAATTATTTGGAAAAGAAGTAAGATATTGCTCTAACAGAAAAGAAGTTAAGGACCATGGAGATACAGGTATTCTTCTTGGAAGTCCTATTAAGGATGGCGACAGAATAGTAGTAGTTGAAGATGTTACCACATCTGGTAAATCAATGGAAGAGACTATTCCTATTGTTAAAGCTCAGGGAGATGTTACTATTGTAGGTCTTATGGTTTCTCTTAACAGATGTGAAAAGGGTAAAGGAGATAAAAGTGCCCTTGAAGAAATAAAAGATCTATATGGCTTTGATACTGCAGCAATTGTATCCATGGATGAAGTAGTTGATTACCTTGTTGAGAAAAATGCTATAGATGATGAATTAAAGGCTCGTATAGATGCATATTATGATCAGTACGGTGTCAAATAAACAATTGATATTCTATTAAAATAGTATCTTAATTTATTAATTTGATAATTTGATTATTTGTTTATTTGTTTGTTTGCTTATTTATTTGTTTTATAAAAAAAGGAGTATGGTATGGAAAAGGTATATAAGAACTTAAAGAATGTCGGTGGGGCAAATATAGCTATAGGAGTTCTTCTTATAGTTATTGGAATTACACTTGGAGTTATCAGCATAGTTTCAGGTGGAGTTCTTCTCAAGAGTAGAAAGAATATTTTATTTTGATGTTACTATTCACGGTTTATGAGATATAATTGAAAAACAACTGCTTGCAGTTTGTTTTTCAAATTATATCTCATAATATCTGCGATTTAGCCGTCG
>JAILEL010000177.1 GCA_024687845.1 Eubacterium sp. | reverse complement strand
ACTCCACACGTTGCTGGTAATCTTACATTGGATTATACAGTGGATACTAACGTTGAAATGTTCTGTGAGAATTTAATCAATTATGCAGAAGGACATCCGATGAAGCATGTGATAGATAGAAATAAGGGATATTAGATTTTTGGGGAATATAGTATTATTACGAGAAAATCAGAAACGCAAAATGTTGAAGCTGGGGCGATATCTGATGCGCTCGGAGTGCGTACAGCAGCTTATCATGTGCATGATTATAGTTCAACATTAGAGACAGCTCCAACATGTACTGAAAAGGGTGTAATGAAATATACATGTGAATGTGGGGATAGTTATACACAGGAAATAACGGAGCTTGGTCATAATTATTTATTGGTTCCTGGATCCTCAGTAGATGTTACTTGTACAACAAATGGAAAAGAATCTGATAAAAAATGTTCAAGATGCGAGAAAATAATAACTGGTCAGGTTATACAAGCAGTTGGACATAGTGAAGTAGTTGATATTGCAGTAAGCCCTACTTGTTCAAAGACAGGTTTGACTGAAGGAAGTCATTGTTCCGTATGTGGGGAAATAATAGTTAAACAAGAAGTTATTTCAAAGATAGATCATATTTGGAACGACGGAGTAACTGTTAAGGATCCAACTTGTACCCTAACTGGACTAAAGAAATTTACATGTACAAAATGCGGAGAAGAAAAATCAGAGGTTATTAAAGCTAAGGGGCATACAATAATTGTTGATGATGCAATAGAGGCTACGTGTACATCTGAAGGAAAGACTGAGGGTAGTCATTGTTCAGAATGTGGAAATATTATAGTTGAGCAGGACATTATACCTAAGTTAGAACATTCCTGGGCAAATGGTGAAACCATTAAAGAAGCAACCTGCACTGAAAATGGTTATTATCAATATACTTGTTCTAGCTGCAATAAAAAGAAGACAACTATTATTGGTGCGAAAGGACATAATGAAGAAGAGGTTGCTGCTGTAGCTGCAACTTGTACTAAGGCTGGAAAAACTTCTTATAAAAAATGTTCTGTATGTGGTGATATTCTCGAAGAAGGAAATGTTATCCCAGCACTTGGACATGATTATTCAATAGTAAGTAATACAGCAGTTAAGGAAAGTTGTACTACTGATGGAAAAGAAGCAGATCAGAAGTGTTCAAGATGTAATTCAGTGCTCACAGGTAAAAAGATTAGTTCTAAAGGACATAATTTGACTGTTCATTTTGCAAAGAAAGCAAGCTGTACTAAGGCAGGAAATAGAAAATACTATAGTTGTGATAAATGTAATAAATATTTCTCTGATTCTGATGGAGATGTAGAAGTTGAAGAAAATAGCTGGGTTATTTCTGCTTGGGGACATAATTATGGTGAATTGATTGACGAGGTTCCAGCAAGTTGTACAGTTGATGGAGTGAAAGCACACTATGAGTGTTCTGAATGTCGTAAAAAGTTTATTAATGAAAATGATACGTTCATTGAAAAACAAGATACTGATTTAAAGATAAAGGCGTTGGGGCATAAGTGGGATGATGGTACGATTACTAAGGAACCTACAGAGACAGATTATGGGATAAAATCTTATAAATGTCTCTTATGTGGTGAGACAAAGATTGAGCAGATTCCTGCAACTGGTAAAAAAGAAATACCTAAAGATGAAACAACGGAGAAGAAAACTACTGAACAGCCTGATCCAACTAAGGATACTGGAATAGTTCCAGGGGTGGGCTCTATATCTGCAGATGGAAAGATTCTTACAGATACAGATGGTGCAACATATTTAGTTGCAAATAGAGTTACCGCTGATAAATTGAAGAAGAATGTCGCCATAGCGGATAAAAAAACATCTGGCAAATATCGAATAACTAAATTAGTTAAGAAAAATGGTAAGGTAACTGGTGGAACCGTCCAGTATATGGCTCCATATAATAAGAACTGCAAGTTAATTTCAGCTACAAATAAAATAAAACTTGCTGGAGTTACATTTACAGTTACGAGCATAGCTCCTAATTGTGCTAAGGGTTGCGAGAAATTAAACAAGGTTGTTATCGGTAAAGAAGTAACTCAGATTGGTGCAAATGCATTTAAAGATTGTAAGAGTTTAAAGTCTATTATTATACAGTCTCCTTCATTAAAGAAAATCGGTAGCAATGCTTTCAAGGGCATAAATTCTAAAGCCAAATTCAAGGTCCCGAAGAAGAAGCTGAATCAATATACGAAGCTGATAAAGAAGGCAGGTGCACCGAAAAAGGCAAAAATAACTAAATAAAAGCTAAGTGTGTTTTAGCGACAGTTTTTATGGCACTACCTGCATTTAAATGTTAGAATGTGGGTAGTGCTTTATTATTTGGATGAATTATGAAAAGAATGATATCAGAGGTGTATTATGCAGAAGATTGGAATAGGGTACGAAAACTATAAAAGAATGATCGATGATGGTTGTTATTATATAGATAAGACTCTTCTCATAAGAGATATAAAAGAAAAGGGTGGAATGGTAACACTCTTTACCCGCCCTCGTCGTTTTGGAAAAACACTTGCTCTTTCTATGCTTAGAACTTTCTTTGAGTTAGAATATGATAATAATGGAAATGTCGTCGATAACAGCAAATATTTTGAAGGCAAGAAGATAATGGATGCCGATAATAGTATTTTAGCTATGATGGGACAGTATCCGGTAATCAATCTTTCTTTAAAATCAGCGAAGCAGCCGAATTTCAGGTCGGCATTTCTTAAACTTCGTAATGAGATAGTTCAAGAGTTTAGGAGACATTATTATCTTGGCGAATCCATGGTTTTGAGTGAAGATGAGAAGTCAGAATTTAAAAAGTACACTGCTTTTTTTGATGAGCTGGAAATTGATAATGATGAAAAACTGCAGTCAGAAGTGAGCAGATTTGCTATAGCATTAAGAAAACTGTCTGATTATCTGAAAAAGCATCACAATAAAAATGTAATTATTCTCCTGGATGAATATGATGTTCCACTTGAGAATTCATACTACGCCGGATTCTATGATGAAATGATTGCGTTTATCCGTTCGCTCTTTGAATAGGCACTTAAGACAAATGATGCGCTTGAGTTTGCAGTAGTTACAGGCTGCCTCAGAATAAGTAAAGAGAGCATCTTTACTGGTATGAATAATCTTCAGATTAATTCTGTCAGAGATGCCGGATTCTCGGAAGGTTTTGGATTTACTGAGGCAGAAGTTGAACAGATGCTTGTTGATTATGGAATCGGAGAAAGAATGCCAGAAACAAAAGAATGGTATGATGGATATACCTTTGGAGACAAAGAGATATATAATCCATGGAGCATAATAAAATATGTATATTCGATTGTAATAGATAAGAGGCAGTTTCCAGAACCATACTGGGCAAATACTTCCTCAAATCAGATAATAAAGGATATGGTTCAAAATGCAGATGAAACTATGAAGAATGAGCTGGATACATTAATATCCGGTGGAACTATTGAAAAGAAGGTACACGAAGATATAACCTATGGTGATATCTATGAATCGGAAGATAATTTGTGGAATTTTCTGTTCTTTACAGGCTATATGAAAAAGGTATCTGAAAGATTTGAAGGTGAAGATGTATTTGTAACCATGAGTATTCCAAATATTGAGATAAGGAGTATATATAAGAACCAGATCAGTAGCTGGTTTGATAAGGAAGTAAAAAAGCTGGATCAGTCAGAACTATTTTCAGTTGTTCTGGCGGGGGATACGAAAAAAATGGGAGAGCTTCTTACGACTTTACTTAAAAAGTCTATAAGTACATTTGACAGTCAGGAAAGTTTTTATCATGGTTTTTTACTCTCTATATTGATGGGGATGCCGGATTATGATGCAAAGTCCAATAGAGAGGAAGGGAACGGAAGACCGGATATAATACTATATCCTGAAAATCCAACTGATAAGGCCATTATATTTGAGCTTAAGGTCAGAAAGAAATTTAATCAGATGCAGGATGGACTTGATGAAGCCTACAGACAAATCCGAGACCAAAAGTATGAGGAAGGTATATTGGAAGATGGCTATGTAGGAGCTGTATCCTATGGAATCTGCTTCTGTAAGAAGAGCTGTATAGTGGGAAAATATTCAGGAGAATATTTTAATTTACTGCCTTAAAATTTTTAAAATTTAGGTAGTAAGTCATAAATTGTAGTAATTTTATGTAGTAATAGCTTAGTGATATTTTATGAGATGACAATGGGGGAGGCTTGGTTATGGCTGAAGTCTATAAAATAAATGAAACTACTTGGCGAATTGAGGATGGTGGTGTTCGTTTTTTTCTATTTTGTGGTACAGAGCAAGCGGCTCTTATTGACACTGGGATGAATACTCCTGATGCAAAGGAAATAGCGGAAAGTCTTACGAATCTGCCGCTGATTTTAATAAATACTCATGGGGATACGGATCATATTTCTGGAAATGTTTTATTTACGGATTTCTATATGTGCCCGAATGAAGAAGATAATTACAGGGCTCATAATGGAAAGGGAAATATTATTCCGGTTCATGAAGGTGATGTTATTGATCTGGGAGAACGACCACTTCTTATTATCGAGATTCCTGGTCACACACCAGGCAGCATTGCTATTTTAGATCAAAATAATAGAATTCTCGTAAGTGGTGATTCAGTTCAGGATGGTAATA
>JAILEL010000176.1 GCA_024687845.1 Eubacterium sp. | reverse complement strand
ACTCCACACGTTGCTGGTAATCTTACATTGGATTATACAGTGGATACTAACGTTGAAATGTTCTGTGAGAATTTAATCAATTATGCAGAAGGACATCCGATGAAGCATGTGATAGATAGAAATAAGGGATATTAGATTTTTTTCAGGATGATCGTCAAATATTGTGCCCTAACGTGAAAGCTCCTTCGTGTAGAATAAAAGAGGGAGGTATGTTATATTATAGTTAGTTTGTAACTGAACAGTTACGTTAGTTTTAGGTCATGGAAAGTCGGAGGTGACATTCATGGGAAAGTACCTTAATCCAGGATGTGGTAAGTTTGAGGAATCAGTTAATTCTCAGATTTATGTTGATAAGACAGAAGCAATAAGCTATCTCAATACATTGGTAAAAACTGAACAGAAATATGTCTGTGTTTCAAGACCTCGTCGTTTTGGAAAAACTGTGGCTGCAAACATGCTATGTGCCTACTATGGAAAAGGTGATAGCAGATTTCTATTTGAAGATAGAAAGATTGCAGGACACGAGAATTGGGATAAGTATCTCAATCATTTCGATGTGATAAGAGTTGTGATGACCGACTTTATTAAGGAAAATGGAAATATTGTAAAAGGTCTTGAAAAAATGTCAACAAGAATCCTTGATGATTTATCTGAAGAATATCCAGATGTCAAATATGATGAAGATGATCTTTTCTACAGTATGGATAAGTTCTATAGGAAAAGTGGAATCCCATTTGTAATTATTATAGATGAGTGGGATGCTGTATTCCGTGCATGTAAGGAAGAAAGGGAAGGCCAGAAGTATTATCTTGATTTTCTAAGAGACTGGCTTAAGGATCAGGAATATATTGCCCTTGCTTATATGACAGGAATACTTCCTATCAAGAAGTATGGACAGCATTCTGCGCTAAATATGTTCGATGAGTATTCATTTATAGCTCCAATGCAGCTTGCATCATATACTGGGTTTACTGAAGAAGAAGTGAAGGAACTATGTGATAGATATGGTCGAATGTATGATAGTATAAAGGAATGGTATGATGGATATGATGTTACGGATATTGTACCACCAGATCCGAATTATGAAGTGCAGAAGGCTACAGGTAAAGAGCTGAGCCCGCATCATTACTCTATATATAGTCCTCTTTCAGTTGTAAAGGCTGTTTCCACAGGAGTTATCCAGAACTACTGGAATAAGACAGAGACTTACGAAGCGTTGGCTGAGTATATAAGAATGAATCTTGATGGATTAAAAGAGTCTGTTGCACTTCTCATGGATGGTGGAAGAGTTGAGGTAGATATTTCTGCATATCAGAATGATATGACATCATTTCATGGAAGAGACGATGTGCTGACGATGCTCATACATCTTGGATATCTGGGATATGACTTGGAGAATAAAAAAGTATTCATTCCCAACAGAGAGATTCTCGACGAGTTTAAGACTTCAACTAAGTCAAGTGAATGGATAGGTACATTTACATCGTTCAAGAAATCTCAGGAGCTGCTTAAAGCAACATGGGCTATGAAGGAAGATAAGGTAGCAGAACTTCTTGAATGGTTTCATGACACAGCTGAGAATAAGACCTATAATTCTGAAGCCGCACTATCATATGCAGTGCAGATAGCATACTATGCCGGACAGAAGTATTATACGACAATACAAGAGCTTGATAGTGGAAAAGGATACGTGGATCTGGTCTATCTACCATCACCTAAAAATTCTGATAAGCCAGCACTTCTAATAGAACTTAAATATGATAAGTCACTTGAAACAGCGATAGACCAGATAAAGGCTAAGAATTATCCTCAGAAGCTAGAACACTATAAAGACAACATGCTTATCATAAGCATCAATTATGAAAAAGATACAAGCAGCAAAGATGTGAGTTATAAACATCATAGCTGCAGGATAGACAGGATATAGTTTTTATAGCACTGCCCACATATAAATGTTAGAATGTGGGTGGTGCTATTTTTTTCGTTGTAATAGCTTAATAGTATTTCATGAGATGACAATTGGGGGAGGTTTGGATATGGCTGAAGTATTTAAAATAAATGAAACTACTTGGCGAATTGAGGATGGTGGCGTTCGGTTTTTTCTATTTTGTGGAACAGAGAGGGCGGCTCTTATTGACACTGGGATGAATACTCCTGATGCAAAAGAAATAGCGGAAGGTCTTACGAACCTGCCGCTGATATTAATAAATACTCATGG
>JAILEL010000129.1 GCA_024687845.1 Eubacterium sp. | reverse complement strand
GGAATTATTATAACAGTGAGCACACTTCTAGTACTTGCAACAGGCGGTTCATTTTGCTTCGGAGGTTTTATCGCAGACAAGATACTTCACCAGAATGCAGGTAAGGATACTCACGATAATAGTATAAAGCAGATGGAAGTTTGGGATTATGACTACTCAGCCTTTGAGGACACATACAAAGGAGCAGAGATCAGTGCAACTGCAGAGGATGGAAACACAGTTCCTGCTACATACTACAGTAATGACTGTGATACCTGCGTTATATTGGTTCACGGCGCAGGTGGCGACAGAGCTTGTACAGCTCCACTTGCTGAAGGCTATCTGAGGAGAGGTTATGATGTAATCGCTATCGACCAGAGAGGTTGCGGATCAAATCCTGATGACAGAGTTACTTTTGGTATAAATGAGCAGCTTGATGTCCGCGCTATGGTTGAATATGCAAGAGAAACTCTTGGCAAGAAAACAGTTTATGTACACGGTCAGTCTATGGGAGCTCAGACAACAGCAATCTATGCTTCAAATGTAACTCCTGGTGATGCAAATGCAGCTGATGCTATTATCTGTGACAGCCCTGTTCCAGGAATGGAGCTCGTCCTTAAAGAGATGTTCGGTGATGGTGATACAGAAAGCTTTGTCGCTCAGTATTTTACAGGCACAAGCAAGTTCTATATGAATGTAGTAAACAAGATAAACTATAACGATGGCGATACTATAAATGTTGTAGCAAAGGATAACATTCCTACACTTATAATCTGCTCTGATAAAGATGAGGTATGTCTTCCTAACCAAGTTGAAATGGTTTATAATAATGTAGCTTGTTCAAATAAGCAGATTGTACATTTCGATAGCGCACACATTGAAGGAATCATTGACTGCCCAGAAGAATATATGGACACAGTCGAAGCATTCCTTAATACAAATAAATAATTATCTCTCTTTTTAAACTACCAAGAGAGATGAACAGGATAAAAAATGAAGCTAAATCTGTATGAAGATAAAAATATAAATGTACTGGTTATGTTCGCAACATGTACAATCGCAACATTTGTCCTCCTCCTTCATAAACTATTCGATAACTTCAGTCCTCTGTTTATGATGATTGCTCAGTACCTTATAGCAAGTGCCCTTATCGGTGGCATGCTACTGCTGATAAGTATATTTGTTTCTCCTATCTCTCCAAAAGGATGGTTTGAATTCTACCGTTCATTTACGATACCATATATCTTTCTGGCAGGTTTTTATTACTACAGAGTTTTTTCAGAAACAAAGAAGCAGGATGCTCTTATCAAAGAGATCCAAAATCTTCAGGAATAAATATCGCCTCATACAGAAAGTCTTTTAAAAGTCCCTTAAATCTTAATTTGCTTTCAAAAAATAATAAGACATTTCAAGTTTAATCCGTATATTCCTCTCTTAATAGGCTAAGTATCTCAATATCTATTAATTCTCCTCGACACATTTCATGCTTACGAAGAGTTCCTTCCATGACAAAGCTAAGCCTTTCAAGTAACATATGAGATGCTGTATTAGGTGGTTCAACAAATGCCTCTATCCTATTCACATCAGATTTTTCAAAAGCAAAGCTGATGATCATGGAAAGTGCTTCTTTCATCACCTTGTTCCCCCAATAATCTCTGTTAAGATCATAACCGATTTCTATCCTCTTATCATAATCAGATATAGCATGGAAACCGCAGGTTCCGATAAGCTTACCGGTTTCTTTTAGAACTATGCCCCAACGCATAGACCATTTATTTTTTAAAGCTTCAACATAATCCTTCGCCATCTTTTCCGCTTCACTTATATCCTTAAAAGCTTCTCGGTCATCGAAATAAAGCATGACCTCTTTATTCGAATATATCTCAAAAAGTTCTGAAGTATCATCAAGCGTTATCGGTTTCAGTAATAGTCGATCTGACTCAAGAGTTTTATAATTTGCAAATAATTCGTCCTTCATTACATTTTCTCCTGTGTAATTCGCTCTGCCAGCTGAATTGCAAGCTCAGCTATAACTTCCTTCTCTTCAATCTTGTCATAATTTCCAAGACTCCTGCTATCCCACTCATCAGTATCAAGATTGTCTGCTGCATAGAAAAATGAAAACACATTTTTCGCTCTAAACTGCGCCACAGCTGCAAGAGCAGAACACTCCATATCTACAGCGACACAGCCTGCCTTTTTCCGAGCTTCCATCTTTTCTCTAGTCTCTCTATACATAGCATCTGTAGTCCATACTTTTCCTATCGTATAACGAATACCAGTCTCTTCCAGGAGGGCTATAAATGTATCCTCTATACTTGGAACCGTTATACCATCTTTCGAAATAGTCTTATTCACTTCTATCTCGACAGAAGCCGGAACATAGTGATAACTTGTCCCTTCATCTCTAACCGCCATATCAGGAATAATGATTGCACAGTCATCAATACCGGAATCAAGAACTCCACAGGTTCCGAATATGATCATAGTTTCAATTCCTAATTGATAGAG
>JAILEL010000111.1 GCA_024687845.1 Eubacterium sp. | reverse complement strand
ATATGCGGATTCGAAAGCCCTCCTGGAAGAATATGTTGTCGGAGGAGCACTTGGAGTCAGTTTTATAGGCTCTCAGTTCCCTGATGACAAGGGTTTTATAGATTTGAAGGTTACATATTTTATCCGCATTAAGATTCCGCTTATTAAGAACTTCAATACTAAATGCACGGAGCATATAAGGCAGAGAGCTTACCTTGGAAGGAGCTTATCATCTGAGTTGGATAGTGGAAAAAGTAATGGCGAAGATAAGTATGTGTATGTGGCAGAAAATGGAGTCGTTTATCATAACAGTAGAAGCTGTACCTATCTTCTTCCTAAGATAACTTCGTGTTCAAAGAAAAGTGCTCAGAATAAAGGGTATAAAAAGTGCAAATACTGTAATCCGACAGGGAGTGGAGAGGTTTTTATAACTGAATATGGAGACTGCTATCATTCAAGTAGAAGCTGTTCTAGATTAAAGAGAAATGTAGAGCGAAAAAAACTTAGTGAAGTTAGTCTCCCTCCTTGTTCAAAATGTGTGAGGTAATGAAAAATGCATAACAAAGGTTTTGTGACAATTGAAGCGAGTGTCCTGGTGCCTGTTATTTTTTGCGCAATATTTGTAATGCTGTATGCGCTTATTTTTATATATGAGAGAAGTGTTCTTTCGGCTTCTGAATATGAAGCATTATACACAGTGCCTCTGGAAAATATACGAAATAAGGAAGTTGAGCAGTATCTCAGTACGTATGATTACAAAAATGGGATATTATACTGCGATGCTTCAATGAAAAATAGTTACTCATTTCATAAAGCAAGCTGTGATGGGCAGCTTGAACTCTTTGGAGAGTCACAGCTAAAGGAAACTCGGGAAATCGATGCTTGTGTAGATAGATTAAGGAGGTGGCAGCTCTATGATAATACTTTCTCGGAGTAATCAGAACCTGGCGGGCAGTTTTTTTGAAGTTAGAGATGTCGTGATACCAGATAATTATGAAGTGAAAATGCTCCAAAATAATCATTTGAAATATATTCCGGAAATGCAGTTCAGGGATATTGATGGAAAGAAAAGCATGTATGTTAAAGTGGATGGACTTGGAACTCTGGTGAATAGATTTGCGAGAATGATTCCCGGAAAAAAGGAGGTTGTAATGCTTCTTGAGTCGATAAGAGACTGCATGACGGAGTTAAAGAATTATCTCCTGAATCCTCAGGGGCTAATACTAAATATGGATTATATTTTGTACAGTGATACGGAGAAAAGGTACAAATTTATATATATTCCAGGATACAAGGGATCATTCAGAGAGGATATGAAGAATCTTTTTGAGGAAATCATGAGAATATATGATCACAGTGATAGAGAAGGAGTTATGTATCTCTATAATACTTACAGCAGATTTCTTGTGGACAATTATACGCCGGAAATGTTCTGCAGGGAATTGAAGAAGAAAAGTGAGAACCTTAGTTCTGATGATGATCACCGAAAAGCTTATGATTTGAAAAACTATGAGAGCAGAGATGATGCTTCTCGTAGTATGGCTAATACTAATCGGAACAGTAAATATAGCTATAAGACTTTTGAAAATGAAGGAATATGCCGGGATATAAATATCAGCACGAATTCTTCAACAGATAAAAAAAAGAGCATATCAACTTATGTCTTTGCGGTTGCTGCTGCAGTGGTTATTAGCATTTTACTTTATGTTTTCATGGGTGCAGCATCCTTAAAAATCACGGCCATAGTTTTTCTCCTGATGGCAGTATATCTGGTAGTGGACATGATGCATAAAAAGGAAGAGAAAGAAATAGACATGAGTATGGAATATCATCTTCCGAATGTGCCGGAGGAAAGGAAAATTATATCTAGGGAGGAAATGTATAAACTACCGGAATCTGAAGGAATATATGATGCTCAGACATCGGGCAAAACAGATTTTCAGACAATAACCCCAAATGATTTTCAAATACCAGGAGAAACCTCTGTTTTGACAAATGGAGCAGAAAAGGGAGGAATATCCAGACTTGTTCCTAATAATGGTTCAAAGAATGAGGATGATCAGATATATCTGATAGAAGGCGAAACAAGAATAGGAAGACTAAAGGAAACCTGTGATTACTGTATAGATGCACCTGAGATAAGCAGAATACATGCAGTGATAGAAAAATGTGGTGATAACGTGACTTTGATGGATGCCGGTTCGACAAATGGTACATTTCTTAATGAAGTCAGGCTGCCACTTGAAGAAAAAGAGAAGCTGTCGCCGGGGGATACAGTCAGCCTGGCAGGGATAGCTTATACATGCGTATGAATCACCAGAAATGCAAAGTATAAGAGGGTTGAAACAATTCAAAAAAGAGGAGAGAAGCATGAATCAAAATAAAATAAAAAGAATAATGGCATTTGTTCTTGCTGTTTTGATAACACTTTCGCTGCTTCCACTAAAGGAAAGCTTTTCACGCGTATCAGCGTCAGCATCAGAAACAGATGCTGAAGAAAGTAATGAGGAAGATGACAAAGGCTACGATACTATAGATTTCGACGTAAATGAAATAGTAGATTATGATACAAATGAAATAACAGATTTTGACACAAATGAAGAAGAACAGCAGATTGATAATAGTTTGGAGGAAGATGAAAAGAATAAAGAAAAAACAGAATCAGATCAAAATGATAATGAAATAACTGATTTAATTCAGAATAATGGAGAGGATAATGAGGAGGAAACAGATGAGGAGAGAACTGATGAAGAGGAAACAGATGAAGCGAGTGGAACATTTACTGTCATATATCCTGGCGTAGATACAACAGCACTTGATTTTTCAGGATGTGAACTTCTGGTTGTTCCAAAATCAGAAAATATTTTTACTGACGACACAGAAATTGTTTCAGTAATAAATGGAGTTTACCTACTGAGATTTGAAGATGAATATACTACCCGGAGTGCTTATACATATTATTATGATAAGTCTGAAATAATTGAAGTGAATGAGGCAGTAAAAGGTTGTGATAAGGATGATACTCAAAACGATTTTCAGGCAGAACTTCAATCAAGAGACGCCTACGTTGCATTGATTGATACAGGAGCAGATTATAAAAGTGTAGTTGAAAGAGTTTCGGTTTTAGAGGATGGTAATATTGCTGACGATAATGGTCATGGTACTAATATGGCGCAGGCTATGACAAATATTAATAGTGGAATCAGAATTTTATCAATAAAAGCTTTGGACAGTAGTGCATCTGGAAGTATTTCGGATATCTATGAGGCGATTGAATATGCAGTATCAAAGGGAGTCTCTATTATTAATCTCTCTATTTCAAGTATAGCCAGTGCTGAAAGTGAAATCATAGAAAAAGCCGTTGAGGATGCCAGAGCAAATGGAATTATAGTAGTTGCAGCAGCCGGAAACAGAGGGGCGAGTGCATACTATTATACTCCGGGAAACATTTCGGATGTAATAACTGCAGGCTCTTGTGACAAGGATGGAAATAGAGTCATAACTTCAAACTATGGTTCGTATGTTGATTATTATGTGGTTTCGGAGATGACTTCTGTAGCTGCATCAAAGCTTACAGGATATATATCACTATATGGGTTAGATGGGTTGGAAATAGTAGAAAATAAAGGCGTTTTATTTACCAGGGATTATGTTGAAGGCGAAAAAGAGCCTGGAGCTTTGATATCAGTCGGGGATGAGGAATCCTCTGAAAAAGAAAGTGAAGCTATTCAAAATGAAGAGATACTATCAGAAGGAGCAAATGGAGAAGAAAAAAGCGATAGAAAAGATTCGAAAGATGAAGAAAATAAAATCAGCGGGAAAAATAGTAAAGAAAAGGACACAAAAAAAGACAGCAGCAGTAAAAATCAGAAAAATGCAGGCGAGATAAAAGGAGCTGCTGAAGGTACTATTTCAATTACAAATGGAGAAGATGGGGCGAATTATCTTACTGCTACTAAGCTTTCTTCTGGAAATTATATGTACACTATGGATACAGGACATGGAACTTACTACGTTTACTGTCTGGATCCTGGATTGAATAATCCAAACAATGAAGCAAATTATCTTTTTACACAGACCTCAGTTCAAAATGCAACTTCATACAAAAGAGAACTTACTGCAGTTTTATGGTATGGGTTACATTACAGCAAGACTGGAATTCAGAGCTATAACGACTGCATTTCAAGCCTGGGATATTATAGTTCAGAGAGTGATCTTTATAATCAGACACATTACACAGCTGCCTACGCAGTTGGGGGGAATGGATATAGTGCAAGTGCCTATCATGCAAGAGATACATATAACAAAATGATGAGCTGGATCAGCTCTGCAGATAAGGATGGTGATGGAAAATTCTATGTTGGAACAGATTCGTCAGAAGGGGATTCCGGATCGGCTGCAGAGGATAAATTCTATGCAGGAAAAGGCTATAGAGTTTATTTTGACTATTCGGGAACAGCTGCAGATAATCTTCATTATACTTTTGCAAGTGCTAGCGACAGTAATGAAGATAAGGACAGTAATCTTAAGGTTAAAACTACAGTTACGGAAGCATCATCTTCCTATGGGAGCGGACAGATTACGGAATGGATCAGACTGATTCCACAGAATTCAAAACCGTCATCGGATGTCTGGGCAAATGTATCTACCAGAATTCCGGTTCCGGATGGTGGAACGATTGTTGTGGATGAAGATGGAAATGGAACAATAGACAGAACTTATACTAAGGGAAGTGCTGTAATCTGGGGTACATCAAGATTCAGAATATGGATAAAGGATAAAACCAGTAAAGGCCTGTATTCTTCGGGAGCATGCAGTAACTCAACAATATTTGCATCTGTATGGGTTGCATCTACATCTGCTTCTGGAAATCAGAGACTAGCTTATCTCTTTATGCCCAAATGGGCATCAATGCTGAACTTTTACTGGGGAGGATATGAACCTAAGGAAAGATACCTTGCAATACAGAAAATAGACGCAAATACAGGGGAACCGATAAATGGAGTAACATTTGCTCTACAGCATAATACGGGTAAGGATAAATATGCCTCCAGCTATAATGAGGGAAATGTATTCACACTTGGAAATGATACGTTGAATGGATGCGCTACTGCGATTACCAAAACATACACCATTGATGATAAGGAATATAAAGGAGTAGCGCTTTTTAAATTTGTAAATATTCCAGAGGATATAACATACAATTTCAGGTTTCTTGAGGTGAAGGCTCCATCTCCTTATAACAGTTATGATGGGAACCTGAGCAAATCATTAACTGATTATAAGATAATCAAAGATGATGGTTCGAAAATCCTTGAATTCAGTACTTCAGGGAATGACAATACCAACAGATCAACAGCTATTAAGAAAGCATCAGCGTATCAGGTAATGAATGCTAAGGATCTATGTATACGAATAACTAAATCTTCGTCTGATACGGGGATTATAAAAGGAAATGATAATTATAGCCTTAATGGTACTGTTTATAGCATATATGAGACTAAAGAAGACGCGAACGCAAAAAAGAATCCGATTCACGAGTTTAAGCTGAGTGATACAAAGAAGACTGATACATGGGTCCTTCCTCCGAAATATATCAAAACCAAATCGGACAGAACATATGGAAAAACCACACTATATTATAGAGAAACAAAGGCGGGAAGTGGGTTCAAATTGAATGAAGCTGTAAATAACCTGACAGTTAATCCTGATAATCTGAAATCGAATCCTGCAAAAATATCAGAGGTGGATGAACCTGTTCAGGTACCTGTGGAATTCAACATCATAAAAAAGGATATTCTATCAAATGAGTCAGTCAGTGGGATTGATGCCTCTCTGGCAGGAGCTGAATTTACAGTTAAATATTTTAAGAATAATATTAAAAATCCAATGACGAAAAGTGACCTGCTCAAAGAAACACCAGATAAAACGTATAATCTGAAAACAGCGTGGGATAAAAACATTAATTCATATGCTGCTTCATTTAAACAAACTCTGCCTATGGGATATATTGTAGTTGAAGAAAAATCTGCTCCGAAAAATTACAGGCTTAGCGGGTATAGATCTATGCTTGTATCAAATGGAAAAGAGATAGATATAACGGGAAAAGAGGCGTTTGTCTTAAAAACGAAAGGAAGCGCTACAGACGGCTATTTTTCTGATAGGACATACTGGGTAGAAAATGATGGAAAAGCATCGAATAATATTTGTGTGGATATGACAGGCTCTTTCATATTTAAAGATGCTCCGGTCAGGGCTGATCTTCATATTAAAAAGGTGGATAAAAATGGCAAAATTCTTGAAGGGTTCAAGTTCAAGGTTAAGAATATTACCAGCAATGAGGAGCATTTTATATATACTGATGCTAACGGGGAATACTGGTCTCAGGCAAGCAAAAACCCACGGAGCTTAGATACTATAAACAGAGCGGATAAACAGGATTACGTTAAAGGCACCAACTATCCCATCTGGTTTGAATGTACTGAAAACAAGAATGTTAAATATGATATTTCAAACTCATATGGCTCGCTATCGGCAGGAAAATATGAAGTTACGGAAGTGAGAGGAGGACTTAATTCTGATAATAAAAAATACCAGCTGGAGCCGATTATTAGATTTACTGTAGATGAGAAAAATGATGGGGCGGATATTACTATTTCCTATAATGGAACTGAGACAATCGTTGATAACCCTGCTATAGGCTTTGGAACTATGGCAACTTGTGATAATACAGGTTCTCACATAATGCCTGCAAGAGAGGATAATAGTATAACAGATGTATGTTCATTTACTGACCTTAAAGCTGATACAGAATACACCATATGTGGGCATCTCATGGTTAAGGATCCAGAAACAGGTGTAATATTTGAATATCGTCAGAATGCTGAAGGGAAAGCCTTTACGTCAGATAAACAGGAAGGATATGAAAATGGATTATCCAAAACAGCAACCTTGTCCTTCAAAACAGATTCTAAGTGGAGCGGCAGTATTTATTCAATAGATACTGAAGAAAAAATGATCTTTGAAAAAGTAGATTGCACTGGATTGGATGGGAAAGAAATAATTGTTTATGAAACCTTATACCTTGGGAAGGAAACGGATTTTATAGAGAAAAAGGATTCTCAGGGAAATACGGTAAGGGTATATAAACAATATGAGGATTGTGAGGAGGAAATTATATTTCCAATCAAACATGAAAATCCAGATGATGCGCTTCAAACTATTTTTATCCCAAGAATTCGAACGAGCGCAAAAGGTTCAGGTGGCTCAAAGGTGGAGGCGGATAAGAATACAGTAATAACAGATACTGTTTCTTATAAAAATCTTGTGGCTGGAGAAAAATATACAGTTCATGGCTGGCTAATGGATAAAAAAACGGGTAAAGAGTATCTTATAGATGGAAAAAAGGTTGAGTCGTATGTGACATTTGAAGCGGCCGTAAAGAATGATAGCACATCCGAAAATAGCAGTTCTGAAATTGTAGAAGGTTCTGTTGATGTTGAACTCAGGGCTGATATGTCAACGGCAGCTGATGGTACAGATGTAGTAGTATATGAAACACTTTACTATGTAAAGAGAGAAAATGATTCTGAAGGCAAAGATAAAGTGATTCTCCTTGCAGAACATAAGGATATCAATGACACAGATCAAACAGTAACTCTTCATAAAAAAACGACAACAGAACAGACGACTACTTCTACAACAGAAATGACGACAGAGAAGACTACAGAAGTAACAACAGAAAAGACTACAGAAGCGACAACTTCAACAACAGAGACTACAACTGCGGTTACTACAGAACAGAAAACAGTTACGGAAAATATGACTACTGAGACAACTGAAAATACCACTGAGAGTACAACGCAGCAAATGTCAACAGAGGTGTTTAGTGAAAAGAAAGAAAATAAAAAAGTAAAAACCGGAGATGATACTGTATTATTTGTAGCAGCTGTTATTTCTCTACTTTCACTGGGCGGATGCATTGCTCTTTTAGGAAAGAAAAGAAGAAAGAATAAATCTTGAGGAAATAAAACTAATATGATATCTTACTTATAAACCGTGAATAGTAATTATAAGTGAGAAAAAAAATAAACAGAGAGTAAAGAGAGGTAAAACGTCGAGCGTATTATCTGATCGATAAGTAGATACGTTCGACGTTTTCTGAGTGGTTCTGGGATTGCTATATCAGTCACCGATTATCATGTAATCGACGACTCACATCATAAGTTTATAGATATTTTGGACAAGGATAGGAAGAAATATATGAATACTGGAGAACTTCTTGAAGCGTTAAGAAAAAAGGCGGCTGAAAATGAGGAATTACGACAGAAGCTAATTGAAACAAGAAATACAAGAACGCCATTATCTGAATTTTGCAAAATAGCTAGAGAGGAGGGACTGCCTCTTTTTGAAATGGATATATTGGAGTTTGGAGAGGCATCTTATGCTGCTATGAGAAGAAGTACAAATGGAGGCGGAGAAAATGCACCACTTCTCAGGTGGGAAGACGATGCGTATGAGATGTTTTTAATGGAACTGGAAATGATTTAAAAATATTTTAAAAAAAATAAAAAAAAGTGTTGACATTAATAAAATCTTTTGATAATATAGGCAAAGTCGCCGGTAAACAGAGCGGCTACATTTATGAAACGAAGTTCACTGAGAAGTGACTATGGAGAGGTATCGAAGTGGTCATAACGAGGCGGTCTTGAAAACCGTTTGTCCGCAAGGGCACATGGGTTCGAATCCCATCCTCTCCGCTCAAGTTTATCTGATAAGATAAGCTTTTATAATAAAATTGATTCAGTTATTTGGAGAAGTACCCAAGTGGCTGAAGGGGCTCGCCTGGAAAGTGAGTAGGTCGAGAGTATCGGCGCGAGGGTTCAAATCCCTCCTTCTCCGTAAATCTTGGATAACACCATTCTGAATCAGCAATATTATGAACATTGATCTTTAATAACTTAATAATGATGACAACCCCGAAAATTCTTTTAAGACAGTTTGACATGAGTCAGACAAAAGAATATTCGGAATTGAACGAATCCAAACAAGAACAGTAAATTGGAATTGGAAAGTTAGTAAGCTA
>JAILEL010000109.1 GCA_024687845.1 Eubacterium sp. | reverse complement strand
TTTTGATCCGGGGTACAGCTTTTTGTAACAGTCTTATATAATCTTAAAATCATGAGAAATGATCTCATATGCCATTATTTCGTCAACTGTATGCAGTCCGGCATAATAATTTACGATATTATCAAGAGGTATTCTTTCAATTATTTTTTTACTTTTAAGCCCAGTTTCAATCTGAATATAACGGTAGGTATATCCTATCCAGCCTGCCATTTTTGAAGGGATTTTGTTGTCTGTTAATATATCAGGTGAAAAGCTGATTTCTTTTTGTAAGAAATCTTTCCAATCAAGGACATCTGAATACTGAAAAACAGAATATGTAGAATCGAGGGTGCGGACAAAAATCTGGACTCTCATAGGGCTCCGAAAGGAGCCTTTTTATGTATTCAAAACAGCAAAAAGATATAGCATTAAAATTATATCATCAAACAGAATCTGTATCTGAAACAGTGCGGATGTTAGGGTATCCTACTAGGAAAAATTTATATAATTGGATTTATGAAGAAGCTAATCCCCCTAAAGTGAGAAAAGAATATCCAATAATTGATAACCCTCCGGAGCATCCACGGAATGCTCCATTAGAAATAAAACTTGATGCAATTCATCGTTGCTTTGAACTTGGTGAAAATATAAAATATGTATCAAATGACATTGGATACAGTAGAGCTAGTATTTATCAATGGCGAAAATGCTATTTAAAAGAAGGTACATTAGGTCTTATGAATAATAAAAATATTACACCAGGAAAACTAAACGCAGGAACTACAGCTAATACAGATATTTCCTCTGAAGAAATTAAACAATTAAAGTCACAAATGCAGGAAATGCAGCTTGAAATTGATTTATTAAAAGAAACCATCAATGTATTAAAAAAAGACCCAGACATCGATCTGAGTGCTCTAAGCAACAAAGATAAGGTAGTGATAATCGATGTCTTGAAAAATAAATATTCACTGCCAGCATTATTACATAAGCTACAATTATCTAGGAGCAGCTATTATTACCAAGTGCATGCAATTAATAAAGATGATAAATATGCAGAAGTAAGATGCAGAATCATAGAATTGTTTGTTGAAAATAAAGAAAGATATGGATATAGACGCATACATGCTTTATTAAAGCGGGAAAATATTATAATTTCAGAAAAGATTGTCCGTAGAATCATGAGAGAAGAACAGCTTTTTGTAAAAATCAAAAAAACACGTAAATATAATTCTTATCAAGGTGAAATATCGCCAGCCGTAGAAAATATCATAGATAGAAATTTTTCAGCATCAAAACCTAACGAGAAATGGTTAACAGATATAACAGAGTTTGCACTTCCTGCCGGGAAAGTATATTTGTCTCCAATAGTTGATTGCTTCGATGGTTTTCTGGTTACATGGAATATAGGGACATCTCCTGATGCTACTTTGGTCAATACAATGTTGTATGATGCTATTCAACTTTTGGCACCTGATGAGAAGCCCATAGTGCATTCAGACAGAGGGGTACACTATCGCTGGCCTGGTTGGATTAGTCTAATGGAGACAAATGGATTAAGAAGATCCATGTCTAAAAAGGCTGTTCTCCAGATAATTCCGCATGTGAAGGAGTATTTGGACGACTAAAAAATGAGATGTTCTACAACGAAGATTGGACGGGTGTGAATATCTCAGAATTTATTTGCAAAATTCGCATTAACTGACCAGCTGGTTCAGTAAAACTGACCATGACTTTTGAATCAACTGACCATAACACAGAAAGCCATTTTACCATAGCTAATATCCCTTGTATTTATATTTTACTGTCAAGGCCAAAGCCGCTTTAGCGGGGCGTTTTCGCCGCCTTTACTGTTAAATATAAATCAAGACAATAACGTAATGGAAAATGGTCAGCTATTGATAAATCTAGTAGTCAGTCAAAAACAAAAATATCGATCAGACAAGTCGAAATTTGCATTTATTGATATATTAAATACCTATCTTCTTTGGTATAATGAAAAAAGAATAAAAAAGTCATTAGGATATTTGAGTCCTATGGAGTACAGACATAGCCTTGGATTGGTCGTATAGCCTGTCCAAGAAAATGTCCGCACCCTCCTCGAGAACACTAATCTTAGTACCTCTTTTTTATAGTGATTTAATTACCTTCTTTTCTTTCTGTTCTTTCTGAACGTTCTGACTCTTCTGATTATTCTTAGCACGAGCTTCATTCTTTGCCTTGGCATTGTTAGCACCATGCTGCTCTATATCAATAAAGTATCTATCTCCAGCTTTAACTTTACGTACTCCATTTATTCTGTTTACCTGTCCCTCTACAATAGTATGACTACCCGGAACATACTTATTTATTATCGCCAGAGCATCCACAGCATTTTCAAATCTTGCTTTTCCATTATCTCTAACTCTGACACTCTTCTTTCCCTTAGTATAATTCAGAATAGCTCCAATAAGTTTATCATTTGCATTGCTGAAATTATCCTCAGGAGACATTTCCGACACAGTCTTTACAGCATCCCATAATGCCTTATATTCAGCAGAACAACCTTCTTTCTTCATCATATTGTCACTGAGAGTTTTCATTTCGTTAATGTATTCCTGTCTGCGATTCTCTTCTACTCCATATTTAACATCATGAATCCTATCATTAACTTCTTTAGCTTTATTTGGGGTTGAAAGACTTTCAAGTATATCTAAACTGCTTATCTGATTAAATTCTTCAGTATTCATAAGTGAATCAGCATATTTGTGAATTAGTTTTATATCATATGCTTTATTCATACTCTTCAACTTAGTTGCAGCCATAAGTTTTGCAGCATGCACTTTTCTTGTAGCAGGATCTGAATCTGCTATAATCTCATATCCGCTATGCTTTTTGATATAATTATCCAGTTTAGATTTAGAAGGTTTCGAAGGACTTAACAGTTTTCCCACTATACCTTTTTTCTCAATTTCATATGGTTTATCAGCCAGGCAGATATCATACATCTTCTTGTGGGAAGCATTCATATTATCAAGTTCTTCTTTATGCATCAGAGCAGGAGCTTCATCTTTAACCCATTTCTTAAATTCTTTATTCTTGCTTGCACTGCCAAATGATACAATACTGTTTCCTAGATCAAATAGTTCTTTGTCTTCATCCTTTAGTTGTGATTTATATATAGCAGTTCCTGTACTTATCCATCCCATTACAGCTAAATGAACATATTCATCCTTCAGATCCTTTAATACCATCTTATCTGTAATTTCTACATTTTTCTTACCGCTATGAAGCTTTGCTCTGCTCTTAAAAAGATCATATGCATTCGTATCTTTTGTGAGTCCAGGATAATTCAGTTTATAATTTGACATTGTACCATCAATTGTCTTTTGATCTGTAATACCCACATAATCAAAAAATTCACCGACTGTCAACTTTTTAATATTATCAATATTTTGAAGAAAAACAGAACTCTTATAGTTATCAACTGCAGCTTGCTCAGCTTTTTGTTGAAAGCCACTTATACCAAAAGAAGAATAATATGAACCTTTTTGTGTATTTGCAGTAAGATATTTTGCTTTTTCAGTTCTTAAAGGATCATTTTCATCGAATTTATCAAGCCAATTTTTATATTCTTTTGCAGCCTCCATACAAATATTGCCTTTAAGAATTCCAAGTTTGACAAAATCTTTCTTGTTTTTCTCAAATTCCGACTTTCCATAATGCTTTTGGACAACTTTATTGCTAACATTAGTAGATACATCAAAGATATGCTTCTGATCATCTTCAGTATATGAGAAGTTTATATTTTGGAGTTCATCAGGTGTATATCCCTTTGGAATGGATACAGATCCTAGTCCATCAAGATGTATTCCCAGCCAGACTTCATCCATATCTCCTGACTGAATTTTAACAGTATTATCAAGTTTTTTATCAAGATCTTTATTATCGAAAATCTGATTATCATCAAATACATTAATATCTACTTCTTTCATAGCACTGCTCTCCTTTTAATTTTTCTTTACAACCGATTTTACTTTTATCTAATTCTCAAGTTAATTAAATTTTAACATGATAATATCAAATAAAGAATAACAAAAGAGCAACACATCTATAAATAAATCCTATATAACTCCAAACAATCTGAGAGGGACAGCAATAATGAATATTATTGCCATCATTATCGGAACACCTTTTATATATACCTTTCTATCTGCCGGACTCATGGTCATATGGAAAAATATTGCTACTCCGAGATAGCCAAGTAATATCTTGAACCAGATTGGAAAATCTGTGAGGTGATATATAGAAAAGAAACAGCCGAAGCAAGCCGCCCCACCGAGGTACATAGGTGCAGATGAAATGAATACATTCTGAAAAGCAACTGC
>JAILEL010000086.1 GCA_024687845.1 Eubacterium sp. | reverse complement strand
GCAAAACAGGTTCCAATATCCCCCGTTCCCAGAACTGTAATATGACAATCCTTGAGCGATTTCTGCATTGATAAACTTCCCCACTCTCCCTGCAAAGACGAGGCATAAGTCAGTGTAAGTTTTCTCATCATCATAAGCGATACTGCGATTATATGCTCAGCTATTGTCACTCCATTATAAACTAAAACTTTCACAGTAATCCCTCCTAAATGTCTTCTTCATTTATATCTTCTTCTGCATCCAGATAAGATCATACCATCTATCAAACTTCTTTCCTACCTCTTCCATATGAGCCACCTTCTTGTAGCCTTCTTTTTCATGGAAAAGAAAGCTATCGTGGGATAGGTATTCATCTTCCTGAGCGTAATATGCTACACCTGCCAGGAGATTGATGATTCCAATCTTCCTTAGCTCATTTTCCAGCTCCCTGTAAAGCAGAGAACCTGCGCCCTGTCTGCGGCATTCTTTATCAATATATATCGAAGTTCCTACAGTCCATGAGTAGGCTTCTACATAATAGATCTGGCTTTATCATATAATAGGAATACCTATTATTCTATTCAATTATTCTTAAAAATCCAGTTCTTTCTTTCTAAAGTAAATTATAGAACCAACTATTGCTGCAATCACATATACAGTAATAACCAAAATGAGCTTAAGAAGTCCAGCCCCTGTCTGTCTCATCAGAAAGTCGCTGAGCATTGAAGAACAAATATCATAAAGATAGATTCTGTCCAGGTGATACTTCACCACCGTAGGATTTGTTCTAACAAATTCTAGAGCTACAGGAATGACTAATTCAATACCTAAGAATGCAAGTACTCCTATAGCACTATTTTCAGTAATGAAGAAGCATAGTGATGCAACTGAGATGCCTGCTGCGGCATATATTATCTCACTTACGAATCTCCAGAATACAAATGATATCTCTAATGAAGAAAGTGTCACTCCCAGTCCTGCTTGAAGTCCAAGAACAAGAACTCCTGCACATGCATATATCCCCACAAGTATGATCATAGCATCAAGATACTTGGTTATTATATACTTCAGCCTGCTGATTCCATGTCCGACTATATTTATATATGTTGCAACCTTAAAGTCATCAGCATAGATATTCAGAACCAAAATGATTCCCAATACAAGTCCGACATAACCTATACCGTCTGAAGCTGCCACTGCAAATCCTAAGTTTCTATCTGGAGCCACATTTACCTTATATAAAATCTCTCCAGCAACAATAGCTATCATGAATATAAATGCCAACCAGATTGACTTCTTTCTAAGTATTCTCTGCATATCTGCCTTTATAAGATTTCTCATAGGTCTATCTCCTTCTTCTTAAATAGTAAAGCAGTTAACAATATCGCTCCACCAATGTATATGACTATTGCAGGTATTATATGCCAGCCGAAGTCTCCTACTGCAAACTTGGCATAAGATTTGTCAAGTAGTCCGTCAAAACTATAATCATAGATTGGAACAGTAAACTTTTGCTGAAGAATCAAAAGTGTCATTCTTGAAGCTGCTAATAGAATAAGCATTGCTGTCATACCACCAGATGGACTCCAGGTTACAAAAACTATTAATGACGCCACTGCGAAAAATCCTACGCCTCTCAAAATACAAAATAAGGTATACACAAGTAGTAACAGATTCTGCTTAGGTGTAATAGCTATTCCTGCGGTCATATTTTTGATCAATGCAACTATATATGCAACTGAATAATATGCAGTAAGTACAGCTGTGACATCGATTAATTTTGCCAGAATGACCTTTTTACGTGACAAACCATTACCAATAAGACTAATCACACTGCCGCTTTTAATATCATCAGAATAAATACTAAGAAAAACAGGGATACTTACTGCAAAGAGAAGTAATGTATTAAAGTATTCTTTTATATATTCGATCTGTTCTTCAGCTACATCTGCTGATTTTCTTGTTGCAAGAAAAATCAGCGTTAATGCTATTATGCACAAGAAAGATGGTTTACGAATTATTCTTTCTATATCCGCACGTATTACATTTCTCATTCTTCTGAACCTCCGATTATGCGGAAGTAGAAATCCTCAAGCGAAGACTTCTCAACCACCTCACGTAAAACCTCGATACCATTTTCTTCAAGTACTCGCTTTGCCTGCTCAGCATCCTCAACTGCTATCTCAACTACCGGCTGTTTCTCCTGGAGATCCTTCTGTGTGATCTCCTTAACAACAATACCCTCGTTAACAATACCGAATCTATCTGCAGTGTTCTCCAGCTCAGACAAGATATGACTTGATACGATTACAGTCATACCGTACTCATCTCTAAGTCTCTGTATCAGATGCCTGATATCAGCGATTCCTTGAGGATCTAAGCCATTTGTAGGCTCATCAAGTATCAGTATCTCAGGACTTCCGATTATCGCACTTGCTATTCCCAATCTCTGTCCCATACCAAGTGAATATTTCTTAACTGGTTTCTTAACATCCTTTAGTCCTACAATTTCAAGAACTCTATCTATCTCTTCCTTCTGCTTCTTCTTAGGGATTCCCTTTAATGTTGCTGTATAACGAAGGTTATTACGAGCATTGAGATATCCATAAAATCTTGCACCTACTAAGAATCCTATCTTTGAACGGTTATCATAGAGTTGTTTATCATTTGTGGAACCATCTATAGACACAGAGCCCTCATTTACTTCTGATAGTCCAAGTATCATCTTAAAGATTGTCGTTTTACCAGCTCCATTTCGACCTATCAATCCATATATGTCACCTTTGTTAACCTGCATATTGACACCATTCAGTACCACATGGCTACCATAGGATTTTTTTACATTATCTAACTTTATAACTGCTTCGCTCATTTTCTGTTCCTTTCCTACCATACATTTATTCTTCTTTCAGGTGCAAGATACATTCCATCACCTTCTTTAATGCCGTAAGTTTCATAGAATTCTTCAAACTGCTGAAGACCTACATTGATGCGGTAAAATGCCAGCGGATGTGGATCGCTCTGTATGCTTTTCTTTTCCGATTCTACCGACACATTTGTCCTCCATATCGTCGCAAATGATCTGAAGTATAGATCGTAGTCAAAATCCTTCTGTTTTTCTGCCAGATGAAGAGTTGCTTTTATTCCGCCCATATCTGCTGTAGCTTCAGCGGCTACTTGTGGTCCAAGAATCATACCCGCTCCGGTAAAAGGAGACTGAGTCGTATAGTATGCTCCAACAACCTGATTTTTATCATTGAACTTTTTCAGATCATCTTCTGAGAGAATTGGATTATTGTAGCCATCTTTATCATACTGAGCCCCGTTACTATCAAAGCCATGTGTGATTTCATGTCCTACTACTGTAAAGAGTCCTCCAAGTTTTTCTTCGTATGTCATATTCTTTGAATATATAGGTGCCTCGAGAATACCTGCGAATATATATATTCCATTTGTCTGTGCACTATACATGGCATTTGTAACAGTTGTGGAGAGATTCTGATTTAGTGGATCCCAATAGTCTCTATCATAGCTTTCACCTGATAACCAGGCCAAATGATTCATCTCGAATCTAAGTGAATCAAAGTATGCTTCAAGGAAGCTTCCACCTTCTTCGTGTGATTTGAGGTTTAACTTTCCATAGTCAACAGTATCAAAATCCTGGACAGCTATATGAATGTTTATCGCCTTCAGTTTCTCTATACAGGCCTTCTTGCCTTCTTCAGATAACCACTGCTCATTTTCAAATATATCCTCGAATCCAGCCAGCATATCCTCTGTTATGGTGGTCAGTTCATCTATAACACTTTCATCAAAACAGTTTTCCACATATACCTGATTCATGGCTCCAACCATAGGTGTCTGTCCGATATACTGTTCAAACATCAGATAATTCTCCAGCTGTTCAGGTGTTTCTCCTGTATCCTCAGCTTCCTTAAGTCTAGGTTTATCCAACTCTTTCATCTCATCATATGTCTCTCTATCCAGATACTCAGAGGCTGTAAGACAGTAGTTTACTATGAGAAATGATTTGATTTTCTCCAGATTCTTTTCCTTACAAACACTGGAAAGCTTTTTCGTAAGATCAGGACTGATAGCGATATATGAGGTATTCGAGAGTCCCCATCCATTTAAGATCTTCTCCATAGGGAAATCTCCTGCCATCTTTACTACTTCCTCTCGAGGATATGTAATATCGTCTATTTTTTCTAAAGTTGCCATATTTTCATAACTGGCAAGCTTTTTAGCGAATGCTGCAGCGTTTGCCACCTGTGTGTCAGCTTCTTCTTCACTGTACCCAAGCTTTCCTAGGATATATTTTGACTTATCGCTAGTCTTTTCGTAAGATTCGAGAGAAGATGAACTGTCCAGATTACCCACTGTAAAACCTGGTATTGAAAAAAGAAGTGTATAGTTTTCCGAATATTTCTCTGAGTGCATTACAAAACTGGAACTAGTTGTAATTGGTCCCAGGAACAATGGATTCCTTGTTGGATCAGCTATGAAGTCATACATTTCATTCATACTGCTTATTGACTCAATATCCTTAGTGTAGGCCCGTAGTGGTTCTACCCCATCCTCGGCTCTGTCATCCCAATTAGATGCAAGTGCATAGTAGGTTCTGAGACACTCTGCAGTTTCACCCTCTATGGATTCATCTGTTACTATCCGCTTCTTGTTTTCGATAACTGCATCCAGAACCTCTTGAAATGTACCTTTATAAGCATCACCTATTTCGTTCTTCCACTCCTTGTTAACCGTCGCTGCAAAGTCGTTCTTCTCACTGAACTCCTTGTCTGCTGGGACTGCACCTATCAGGTCCGAGTCCACCCATTTGTTCGAAAAGCCTGCCATATCGCCCATCATTTCCATAAAGCCGCAACCCGTAAGCGACATCGAAAGCGTCACTGCGCATATGACAGATAAAAGCTTCTTCTTTCTCATTTACTCCTCCTTCGCCATCCTATAAAGATTTTAAGAATGATTGAATATTACAATATAATTCTCATAAAATATAAATATCTGTTGTAAATGGAATAATAATAGTCGCAAATGGAAAAAGCAGGAAATCCTGAGGAGGATTCCCTGCTAAGATGAGAAGTATATCATAAGTCATTAAATTTTTTATAACTGATAGGCTTTTCTACAAATTATGCGGTGAAAAATGCTTTTGCAAAACCTCTCAGTGAATCTATATCCTCTACGCCTGCGGTCTCGTAGGAAGAATGCATCGCAAGCTGAGGAAGTCCTATATCTGCTGTGTTGATAGACACATGCGAATTAGATATATTACCAAGTGTACTTCCACCTGGTTCGTCTGAATGATTAACAAATATCTGATATGGAATATCTGAATCTTCACAGAGTTTCTTCACAAATGCAGCTGATACTGCATCTGTAGTATAGCTCTGTCTTGCACTGAACTTAAGCACGATTCCTTCATTCATTTTCGGACTCTGGACTGGATCATACTTATCTGCATGTGCAGGATGAAGAGCATGTGCATTATCTGCTGATATCATAAAACTGTTTGCATACGCAGTATAATACTCTTCTCTGCTTCTGCCAAGATTATCATTTATTCTATCTATCAGATTCTCCAGGAAGTCTGAGTCTGCTCCCTGCTTTGTCCTGGAACCAACCTCTTCATTATCGAAGACGCATATCATACTTACATAATCTGAAGAAGCGTCTTTGGCAGTGCTTTCATTACTATAACTACAATTTGCAGCATCTATGAATCCATCCAGAGTGCACCATACACACTCCTGGTCGTCGAGTCTGGATGAACCTATAAACTCATCTCTTACGCCCCAGACCTTTCCCTTCTCACTGATATATAAGAAAAGGTCATTTCCAAGTATATTCTCTGTCTTTACTCCAGCTGCTTCAGCTATCAGAGTCATGATAGTTGCACCTGTATTCTGATTTATATCAGAGTCTGACTTTGATTCTTGTTGCGAGTTTAAATCCGCATTTTTCTTCGAATCATCCGATGTACTCACGATAGGCAGCATATCCTTCTGAAAACTGTAGGAATAACCTGAGTTGGCTTCTCGATTCATGTGTATCGCAAGAGAAGGAATAACTGCTATATCCTTATCCAGATTAACGAGCACGGATTTTATTCCCGATGCTTCCTTCTCATCTCTAACTAGTATTCTGCCTGCAACCGAAAGTGGTCGATCAAACCACGGAGCCAGCAACATTCCACCGTATTTTTCAACATTTAGTCTGACATATCCACATCTGTCCATTTCATAATCTTCCTTGAGCTTAGGACATGGAGAATCTGAATGACTAGCAATGATTCTGAATCCTGCATAGTCTTTCTTTGGAATCGTAAATGCAATGATAGAAGAATCATTTCTCGTCACATAGTACTTTCCGCCTGCCACGAGACTCCATACGTCTGATTCCTTAAGACCTGTAAAGCCCTGTGAATCCAGGATAGCCTTGGCATTTTCTACAACGTGAAATGCAGTCGGTGATTTATCTATAAGCTCTATTACTTTCTTTGCATATTCTTTACTCATTTGTCTTTCCTCGCTTAAATGTTATCTTTATACTAAACATATTTTCGTCTTTCTCTGCTGATATTATACCACCATAATTTTCAACAATCCTCTTAGTAACATATAGCCCTAGTCCGTTACCGCCCTGCTCTCCAACATACTCTCTGTGGAAAGGCTCGAACACACGCCGCTCGTCAATCGAAGCTCCCTCTTCAAGATCATTTTCTATGTTAAATGATATCTCTGATTCACTATGTCTAAGAGCCACCCTTATCTTGCTCTTCGAATACTTCTTTGCATTAGAATAAAGATTGATGAGAAGCCTTGTCATATCTACTTCAGATGCCTGCATCATACAAGGATCATCTGTTATCTCAGCTTCAAAGCTTATACCTGACTTAACAGTCCAGTCGTACTGCTCCAGGGTAATGTTTTCGAAAAGCTTTTTGAAGCTGAGCTCCGTCATATCTTCTTCTGAACGATTTTCCATCACAGACAGTGCGAAGAATTCATCTGAAAGCTCCTTTAGATATTTTGTCTTATCATAAGCCTTTCTAAGACTCGCCGCAGTTTCCTCTGACACACTCTCATCCTTCTCTGCCAGCTGGATATATCCCATAGCAGATGTAAGCGGAGTTCTGAAATCATGGGAAATACCGGCAACCATATGTTTCACTGATTGCCGGTCCTTTTCAGACTGTTCTATTAACTCTTGTTCCTCATCTACAAACTGCTGAAGTTCCTTCGCTAGATCTATATAATCCTTGCCAAAGCTTTCAACACCCATAAGACCATTCTTTTTTTCCTTGCGAAAGAATCTCAGCTGCTTAGTAAATGAATGAATCTGTTTCTTATAAAGATTCATTCTGAGCAGCAGCCCTACAATTATCAGAAGCAGAACCGCTACCAGAATCCATAAAAATCTATAGTCCATATATACCCTTTTCTGATGATATTCTATGTGAAGCGACGTTTCTTGATTCCTCTATATACTATAATGTACCAGAATATAAACTCTCCGAGGAATCCAAGAACTATATGTAATATAGATGTCATATCAATAGGAGACATAGCTGTAAGCTCTAATTGATTAAAGACGATCATATATCCTAAATGAGTTGCGACATTTTCAAATCCAAGCTTTGTAAATGCAAATGCAAGAGCAGGCATGAATGCTATATCAAAAACCATAAATCTTACATATGTAAGCACAACTGCAGATACTGCTTTCTTAGATGCAAGCATTATCATTATACTTGATACTACCAGATGTGTCATAACAACTGCAAAAAGTGCAAGTCTGATAAGTGGATGAGTCATAGTTCCGACTCCATTTTTGATTCCCAAAAATACGTAAAATGCAGAAACACATACAGTGTAAATCACCGAGAAAAATACTCCATCAGAGAAGATCTTACTCATGATTATATGAGATGGCTTATTACCCGCCATCACTTCATAATATCCCAGCTTGCCTTTATTGAAAAGCTGTCCTGCGAAACCGGCAACCATGGCTGGAAAGAAGTTATAAACAAGCACACACATGGTTCCAAGGGATTCGATTAACTCATCCAGAGGTTTATCCATTTGGTTCATACATAGAATATATGGCATAAAAATGAATAACATCGGTAAAAGTACTGCATACCAGAACAGGTGTCCTGTATGACGCAGTCTGTAAAACTCAGCTCTAATAAGTTTATTCATTCTGATCACCTACCTTTCCGATATAATAATCTTCAAGGCTTTCACCCTCGACATTAATCTTGGTGATGGTCAGATTATTCTGAGTGACTATACTAGAAATATGTTCCAGTTCTTCCAGTCTCTCATATATCATTATTTCATTTTCAGGACTCACCTTATAGTTCCTGATTCCAAGACTTCCCTCAAGAACTGTACAAGTTTTTCCTATATCATTTGTTCGAAGCCCGATAAAGGTCTTCGTCTTTGCAAGAAGCTCTTCGTGAGACAGTTTCTCTATAAGTTTTCCGTGATTTACTATAGCATAATCTGTACAGAGTTCAGAAAGTTCCTTAAGTATGTGGCTGGAGATAAGAATAGTTATCTTCTCTTCTTCAGCAAGTTTAAGAAGCATCTTTCTTATATCGATGATTCCCTCTGGATCAAGTCCGTTGATTGGTTCATCAAGTACCATAAACTCTGGCTTTGCCAGGAGTGACATAGCAAGTCCAAGTCTCTGTCTCATTCCCAGTGAGAACCTGCCAACCTTCTTTTTTCCAACATCCTTTAGTCCAACGAAATCAAGCAGCATATCAATTCTGGACTCATCAGCTACTCCACGAATGAATCTCAGATACTGCATATTCTCGCGGGCAGTCATGCTGTGTTCCATATATGGTTCTTCGATTATGAAGCTCATTCTGCTTCTTGCTTCGTCCAGATTAGCTGAACCGAAGAATTTCATTTCACCAGAATCCGGTTCAGTAAGCGCCGCCATCATTCTCATTATTGTGGTCTTACCAGCACCATTTGGTCCGATTAGTCCGCAGATATGACCTTTTTCTATCTTCAGAGAGAAGTTATCTACCGCTGTTTTCTTCCCGAAGGTTTTTGTGAGTCCTTCGAGTTCCATAACATATTCCATGTTTTTATCCTTTCTTAACAAGATATTTTTATCAACCGCACGATTTACTGTACTCATAATAAAATCTATCTCTTAAGAAAAACTTAAGCACGTTCTTAAACTTTATAAATTCTATTAAGCAGATGCCTTTATCCTTCCATATCTTACTTCGACAAGCGATATCCCATTCCCCAGATTGTCTCGATATATTCCTCTTCAGGATCAACATCCTTAAGCTTATTTCTAAGATTACTTATATGAACCATCAGTGTATTATCATCATATATGTATCCTTCTTCCCATACGGATTCATATATATTTGACTTTGAAAACATCTTATCCGGATTAGTCAGCAGAAGCTGAAGAATGGCATATTCCTTGGATGTCAGAGTTATCTCCTGTCCCTTTACGGTCACCCTTACTGAGTCGAGATTCATTTCCAGGTTTTTATGAGTTATTATATTTGGCTCACCAGTACTAGCCGAGTTTTTATTTATCCCCGCGGTTCGTCTAAGCACCGCCTCGATTCTAACTAGAACCTCATCCAGATCGAAAGGCTTGGTGATATAATCGTCGGCGCCCATTCGCATAACATCTATCTTGGTCTGCACCATGTCCTTAGCGGATATGATGATGACAGGAACCTGACTTGTCTCACGAACCGTCTTAAGAACCTGATCACCACTCTTAAATGGAAGCATGATGTCAAGTAGTACAATACTGTAATCATTTTGCTGAATCTTGCTTATAGCTTCCAATCCATTTTCAGCCCTGTCTATCTCATATCCATTGCTCTTTAAATATTTATCTAATATATCACCTATTTCATTATCATCTTCAACTATAAGTAGTTTATATATTTCTGAAGACATATTTACCTCCACTCAAAAGTTATTTTCTCCTATGCTATTATACATTTCCAATAACAATACACAAAGGAAATTTTTAAAAATCGACGGGGAAATCTCCCCGCCGATTTATTCTGGTTCTTTCGAATTCTGCGAAATCGTTAGTTACTTATATATCTTTTAATCTACACGAAGTCTGTCAACTACACTTCTTTTACAAATCTTGTTGTAAGCGATTACTGGTATAGCAACTACCATCACACAGATAAATGGAATGCACACACCAAGTGGAATAAGTGTGAAGTTCCAGACAAACATAGGTAACT
>JAILEL010000079.1 GCA_024687845.1 Eubacterium sp. | reverse complement strand
AAATGGGAAATATTCTTACTATAGTTGAAGAAAATGTTTTTGATCAGAAGGAAGGCTTGTCTGATGCGGTTAAATATTTTCTTGTATCCCAGATATCAAGGGCTGGATGTGTGATTATCAGTAAGGCTCATGAATATAATGAAGATGTGATACTAAGTAAAATTAATTCCTTATTACTTGATTGTAAATGCAATCGAAAGGTCAAAAAGGTTTATATCTGGAATAAAGGCAGGATATCGACTGATGATTTTATGAGTCTTAACAGGAGCGGCTATTCGTCAGGAGATATGATGATGAATTCAGGCTCGGAAGAAGGTTTCGATTCACTTTTCTATTTTCATGTAAAAACGCCAATAAAAAGGCTGCCAGAAACAATAAAAAGTATATTCGAGGATGAAGAAACTGGAAATGTTATAAGGTTAAAAGGCTTTATCAGAGATGATAATGGATATGATCCAGATGATAATCAAGAAATAAAGTGGCTTGAGGTAAATGCCACAGCCTCTGACATTCAGATCAGTCCGACATCAGCCGGACAGGAGCTTTTTATTGTAATCGGAGAGAACCTGAATGAAGAAAAAATCGGCTCATTTTGGGAAGAATACAGAAATTCAGTGAATTAAAATATCGTTATTTTCAGAGATATTTTTTTGTTTCAGAAAAGCAGCAAAATATGATAAAAAATAAATAAAAATTCACAATTTGTCGTTTGACTACCTTCTTATTATTAGCGTATAATTATTCCTTGGTGAGTCGTCTTAAAGGTATGGGGGAGAAATGCATTTAAGGAGATTTTTTAATGTTTAAAATCAGTTCTAATTTCTTGGGTTGTAGTGGTAAAGTCTCGGTAGGGACGCTTAAGAGAATCTTTTCTATTCTACTTACTATTCTATTGATCGTAAATATTCCAATGAAAACAGCAATGGCCTCTCAATTTAGAAACTATGCAGTAAAAGATGGAAATGCAACATGGACTTTGGATGATGACAGTGTCACTGTTACGGGTACTGGCATTCTGGCAAAGCCTACTGAAAAAGTTATATTAAATACGTTCTCAAGGTATTGTACTGATTCAATAATGCTGCAGAGTGGTTTTACCGGGATTGGAAATCGAGCATTTTCTCCGTTTATAAATGTTCAGCATATTTCTCTTCCAGAAGGAATAGCGAGCATAGATGACTATGCATTTTATAATTGTAATAAGCTCATCGATGTTAATATACCAAATACTGTTAGTACTATTGGGAAGGAATGTTTCAGTAATTGCAGTGCTTTGGAAGGAGTAGAGCTTCCTGAATCTCTCACCAAAATAACAGAATATGGAACCTTTTTTAAGTGTCCATCATTAAGATATATTGTAGTTCCTGACAGTTTTACAGAGGCTTGTGCTCCGTCTTTTAGCTATATAATCGATTCTTCCTCAAATGCATGTATTGTTTGTAGTCCAAATCATTGGATGAGAAAAGACTCATATTATGGAAAATACTGTGTAAATCAGGATGATAATACATATAAGATAGCTGCTGGAACTGATACTTATTATACATATGAACCAATCACTGGGAAACTTGTTATTTCAGGAAGTGGAAATGTATCTACTGGGTTTAGTTTCAGATTTGCTCCTGTTGTAAAAGAGATTGAGTTTAGAAATTATACAAATAATGAATTACGTCTTTCATCAGATTCTTTTCCGAAAGTTAAAAAGATGATTGTATCAGATAGTATTACATCTATTTCTCAGTCTGAAGTTTCAAAATGTAGTAATCTTGATATTATGGCAGGATCTTCTGATTCTGAAGCAGAGACATATGCTTCAGGTCATGGTCTTATATTTGAAGCAGAAGATTGTAATCATCAATTTAGTGAATGGATTATAGATTCCAATCCAACTTGTACTGAAGCGGGAAGTAAGCATAAAACCTGTTCAATATGTGGAAAGGTTGTGACCGAAGAAATAGAAGCATTAGGACATGATTGGAATGAATGGATAGTTACAAAGGAAGCAGGGGAATATGTTAATGGAGTAGAAAGAAGGACTTGTAAGAGAAATGCTACACATATTGAGAACAGACAAATTCCTGCTTTAGGACATATACATAAACTTAGAAAAACTGAAGCTATAGCCCCTACTTGTATATCTCCAGGAAATATTGAATATTACACATGTACAGATTCCAGCTGCGGCAAATACTTCAGTGATGAAGAAGGTAAAAATGAAATAAATAAAAATTCTATTACATTACCAGCTAAAGGCCATACTCAGGGTAACAAGGTTCGTGAAAATGAGACTCCGGCTACCTGTACTGAGAATGGTGGCTATTTCGAGTCAGTTTACTGTGCTGATTGTAATGCAAGAATATCTTACGAAGCTAAAACTATAGCGAAGCTGGGACATAAGTGGAGTGACTGGTCTACTACAAAACAGCCTACCTGTACTTCCGAGGGTGAACAAAAAAGAGTATGTCAGAATGATTCTTCTCACGTGGAAACTCAGACAGTGTCAGCTAAAGGACATGACTGGGGGGAATGGACCGAAATTATTGCAGCAACTGAAGACGAAGAAGGCCTGGAAAGAAGAATCTGCAAGAATGATCCAACCCAC
>JAILEL010000048.1 GCA_024687845.1 Eubacterium sp. | reverse complement strand
AATTTTACATTTTATTCGCCAACATTTTTTGTTTTTGGAAAAGATACAGAAACTCAGGCCGGTGAATATGTGAAACGATTTGGTGGAAGCAAGGTACTTATTCATTATGGTGGAAATAGTGCTAAGAAATCAGGCCTCCTGGATAGGGTTGAAGAATCATTAAAGAAAGAAAATATACCATATGTAATGCTTGGCGGTGTTAAGCCGAATCCAAGAAGCGGACTTGTATATGAAGGAATAGAGCTATGCAAGAAGGAAAATGTTGACTTCATTCTTGCTGTCGGTGGTGGAAGTGTTATCGATTCATCTAAGGCTATAGCTGCAGGTACTATCTATGATGGCGACTTCTGGGATTTCTATAGTGGAAAGCCTATTGAAGAAGCTCTGCCTATTGGAACAATTCTTACTATCGCAGCAGCCGGAAGTGAAGGAAGTCCGGATTCTGTTATAACAAAAGAAGAGGGAATGTTTAAAAGAGGAGCAAGCGGAAATGCACTCCGTCCTAAATTCAGTATCCTGAATCCTGCCCTTACACAGACATTGCCACCTTATCAGACAGCTGCCGGAATTACAGATATAATGGCACATCTCTATGAGAGATATCTTACTAATTCAAAAGAAGTTGAAGTTACTGACAGACTTATCGAGGCACTGCTTCTTACTATGAAGCATGAAGGACCAAGAGTGATCGCTGATCCTGATAATTATGAAGCCAGAGCAAATATAATGTGGGCTGGAATGATGGCACACAATAATTCCTGTGGTGTAGGACGTAGTCAGGACTGGAACAGCCATAATATCGAGCATGAACTGTCTGCCCTTTATGACTGTGCTCACGGAGCAGGACTTGCAGTTACAATGCCAGCAGTTTTCAAATATGTGATGAATCATGACGTGATGAGATTTGCAAAAGTTGCAGTCAGAGTATGGGGATGCCAGATGGATTTTGACCATCCTGAAGTTACTGCACTTGAAGGAATTGAGGCCTTTAGAAGCTTTCTTATATCACTTGGAATGCCTAAAAACTTTGAAGAACTTGGAGCAAAGAAAGAAGATATTCCAAAGCTTGTTGAAGTACTTTGCAGAGGTGATGGCCGAACAGGAAGTATTTCCGGTTTCGTAACTCTAAGTGAAGAGGACTGCACAAAGATCTATGAGGCGATGGTATAAGTATCGTTCCAGTCGGAAGAAAGGGGTACCTTATAATGAAAAAAGCTTTGTTTATAGGTGGTACAGGAACTATCAGTACTGCTATAGTAAAAAAATTATCTGAAGACCCTGCATGGGAAGTCTGGCTTCTGAACCGTGGTAACAGAAAAGATGCTGTACCGGAAGGTGTTCATCAGATTATCTGTGATATTTCTGATGAAGCAGAAGCTAAGAAAGCTCTTAAGGGAATGGAGTTTGATGTGGTAAGTGAGTTCATCGGATTCACTAAGGACCAGGTTAAACGTGATTATAAACTTTTTAAAGGAAAAACAAAGCAGTACATATATATCAGCTCAGCATCCGCATACAATAAGCCGGCTGCAAATTATGTCATAACAGAAGGAACAAGTCTTGCTAATCCTCATTGGGAATATTCCCGCAACAAAATAGCATGCGAAGAGTTCCTGATGAAAAAATACCGTGATGAAGGCTTCCCGGTTACGATAGTAAGACCAAGTCACACCTATGATGAGAGAAATGTACCTCTTGGTGTTCATGGCAAGAAGGGCTTCTATCAGGTAATCAAGAGAATGATGGAAGGAAAGCCGGTAATCATTCAGGGCGATGGAACCTCACTGTGGACTGTTACATTTAACAAGGATTTTGCAACAGGCTTTACAGGACTTATGGGGAACAGACATGCAATCGGAGAAGCTTTTCAGATAACAGGAGACGAAACTTTAACCTGGAATCAGATATATCAGACTATCGCTGATGCACTGAACGTTGAACTAAAGCCTTACTATGTAGCGTCAGAATATCTAAGCTCAGTAGGTGATAAATACGGCTTTGATTTTGAAGGCAGCCTGACCGGAGATAAATCAGTATCAGTAGTTTTTGATAACAGTAAACTGAAACGTGTAGTTCCTGATATGAAAACTACAGTGAGATTCGATCAGGGCGTTAGAATTGCCCTCGATTACGTACTTTCACATCCGGAATGTCAGGTAGAAGATCCTGAATTCGATAAGTGGTGTGACAAAGTGATAAAAGCACTTGAAGAATCAAAAAAATCTATTTAAAAGATATTTATAAATAAAAAAGCTCTAATAACTATCCTACATGGATACATTCCTAATACCTAGCCCATCGGAGGTTTATCCTTTCCTCCGGTGGGCGTTTTTTACTTGACAGATTTAACATTATGTCTAAGTGACACATCAATCATTATATGTTATAGTTTTTTATAGGTTTTGTTTTTACCAATTTATATAAAGTATTTGAAAAAAATAAATTAAAGGAGATGGGTTATTATGAAGGTTGTTCTTGCTGGGGCGTATGGAAATCTGGGAGCTGATGTATTCAGGACTCTCAATAAGGAAGGCCATGAGGTTATTGCACTCGACATGATGCAGCGTGATATTGGGGTTGATTCTAATTACAAATACATCAAGGTTGATGTTACTGATCCGGACACTTTGAAGGGGGTATGTGATGGAGCCGATGTAGTTATTACTACAGTTGGACTGACAAAGGGTTCTGCTACAGTAAGTAATTATGATATTGATTATAAGGGTAATCTGAATCTGCTTAAGGAAGCAAGAAAAGCAAAGGTTAAGCATTTCGTTTATATTTCGGTTATAAAGGCTGATAAGGCTCCAAATGTACCAATGGTTCATGCTAAGTATTTATTTGAAGAAAAGCTGAAGAAGAGTGGGCTGAACTACGTTATTCACCGTCCGACAGGCTATTTTTATGATATTGTAAAAGTATTTAAGCCAATGGTTGTAGAAAAGGGTAAGGTAACACTTCTTGGCAAAAAAGATGTTCATGCAAATGTAATTTCAACCGAGGACTTTGCTGAATTCATAGTAAAGCATATGCTTGACGAGAACAAAATGTATAATGTTGGTGGAAAAGAAACATATACTTATGAAGAGATTGCAAAGATGTGCTTTAAGGCTGCTGGTAAGAAACCGGTTATTAAGAGAGCACCTGCATGGCTGTTCGATGTACTCGGATTCTTTAACTGGCTTAAGAAAAATGGTAGGGATGCGGTTATTCGCTTCTCCAAGTTTACACTGACAGATGATATGGTGGGTGACACAGTTTATGGGGATATGAGTTTCGCTCAGTATATTAAAGAGAATTTTAATAAAGATTAATTCTTTATTTATGGGGTAGTGAATCAATATGATAAATAGACTGAGAAAAGAAATAACTAAAACAGTAAAATCAAATACTCGCTGTTTAACGCTTCCTGATGATGAATATACTATTATGAAATATCCCAAAGCCATTCCGCTTATGGCTTTTAATGTTAAGCGGTATCAGCTGGACGGATTTGGACATCTGATGCTCATGCATACAAGAACTAAAATGGGAATGGAGCTCCTGACTCTTTCTTTCATGCCTAACACCTGCGTGAATCTTCCATATCTTCTTGTTGATGCAATGAGTATGAAAAAGAAAAAATGTGTATTTATAGAATATTATGGATGCGGAAATGATAATCTGAACGATGCCCGTTTGCAAAATGTATTTGATGAGTATAAGAGTCTTCCTGATTATGAAGAAAAAGAAAACTGGTATATAAAAGAGAGAATGCCATACTCTCTGATCAAGTCAGGAGAAGAATCAGAACTTATTGAAATGGCTACTAAGTCTGTAGAGGCATATCTTGCTTCTGTAAAGGGGGCAGAAGTTGATGCAGAGTATGGAGAAAAACTGAAAGCATTCAGAGAACGAATGATAGTTGAAGGTAATCCATCAAGTACTACACTTAAGCTGCTGTTAAAGGAAGATGGCGCTAGAAAGTTTATGGAAGAGATAATTATGCCGATATAGAGGAGGTAAGTAATGGTTCTATATTTTTCCGGTACGGGTAACAGCAAGTTCGTTGCAGAAAGAATAGCGGCTGAGATTAATGACGAAGCTGTAGATATAGCAAAATATATAAAAGGAAATGAGAAACCTGAATTTAAGAAGGGCGGAGTTTATGTTTTTGTGGCACCTTCTTATGTGTCAGCTATTGCAAGACCAATGACTGATTTTATCTATGATACTGCATTTCCTAAGGGGATAAAGGCATATTATGTAGTAACCTGCAAAGCCTCCATGGGTGTTTCTCCTGAGATTGATAGGAGACTTTCCGGCAGAAAAGGCTTCAGATACATGGGTACAGCAGAAGTGAAAATGCCACAGAATTATCTGGTATATTTTACTACTGCAGAAAAAGAAGAAAATCGTAAAATCGTAAATAATGCGATTCCGGAGATCGAGAGTATTGCAAAAACAATAAAGGCAGGAAGAAAGATACAGAATGAAAAGCTTAAATTCATGGAATATCCGGTTACAATTTTTGTGACAGATATCTATTACGAATATTTTATGAAGACAAAAAAATTCTGTGTTTCAGATGATTGCATATCCTGCCAGAAATGTGTTAATCTATGTCCGTATAACAATATAAAAATGAAAGCAGGCAAACCAGTCTGGGGAGATAAATGCACACACTGCATGGCCTGCATCAATAATTGTCCGAAGAAAGCCATTGATTACGGAAAAGGTACTAAGGATAAGCCACGATACACCGGACCATATGATGCATTAAAATAAAAACATATGTGATAATTTACCGGACTAAAACAAAGCTTTTGGTCCGGTATTCTATGCGAAGCAAACAAGCAAACATGCAAACGAGCAAACATCTTAAAAGTATTTTTGAGTTACCCGTGATTAGTAACTAAAGAATACTAGAAGAAATATAAACAGGCAGGTAAATGATATGCTCTATATAATGAGACATGGCAGAACAGATTGGAATGACAAACATAAGCTTCAGGGAAGAACAGATGTTCCTCTGAATGACGAAGGAAGAAGGATGGCTGAGGCTGCACGAGAAGAGTATAAGGATGTGAATTTTGATATTTGCTTTAGTTCACCTTTGATTCGTGCAAAGGAAACCGCTGAGATACTTCTTCGAGGCAGAGATATTCCAATTATTACAGATGAGAGACTTATGGAAATGAGTTTCGGAATATATGAAGGACTTGAAAACAGCTTCAGTATTCCAGATTGTCCGGTAAATGTAATCTTTCAGCATCCTGAGGAATATAAAACCTCTGTAGGAGAGGCGGAAACCTTCGATGAACTTTTTGCAAGAACAGGAGAATTCCTTGAGGAAAAAGTTTATCCGGAACTAAAAAAAGGAAAAGATGTTCTTATAGTAGGACATGGTGCAATGAATTCCTGCATAGTAACAAGAATAAAGAAATTCCCAATATCTGATTACTGGAGCGCCGGAATAGAAAACTGCAAATTGATGGACCTTTCCTCAGATGTGCAGAGTTTTCTTTCGTAGATTATTTTTTTCTCGCATGAGACGGAATATATACACGAAACACGCAAGTGATTTTCTAAAAATATCCAAAAACCTTCTGCAAGTTGATAACTGCTCGGCTATAATTTGTTCGCAGGTCTTTTATAAAAAATAAGGAAGACCTGCTCACTTCGAACAAAATCGCCAGCGTGCTTTAGAACATATATAATCATTGCCGAGCAATCTCAAAATGTTATCATTGCCGAGTAAAAAAATGCTATTGAAGTTTATATAAAATTATATTATTATCTTATTTTAGGTATGTTTAAAAGAAAAATGTGAGGTAAAGGTCACAGCTATGCGTTTTTTTCTTGCGTTATATATTGCAAAAATCATTTCTATAATCATTCATATAATAGCTAAAGATAGAGGAACAATTCTTCCGGGAAGAATAGCTCTTAAGATCGATCCCCAGTTTGTGGCTCATATTAGGGGTATCAATCCTGACAGGGCTGTTTTTGTTACGGGTACAAATGGTAAAAGCACGACTACCAATCTTATCAATCATATTCTGACTCATTCAGGTATGACTGTTTCTTCGAATCTTAAGGGTGCAAATATGCTTACTGGTGTATCTACAGCCCTTCTTAGAGATATTTCCTTATGTGGAAAACTTAAGACAGATGCTATAGTAATGGAAACTGATGAGAGATATGTTCACCTTATCAGACAGCAGCTTCCTGCCAAATACGTCTGTGTTACTAATATCCAGAAGGATCAGGCTCAGAGAAATGGAGAGCCTTCATATATTCTTGATAAGCTTAAGAAATGTATGGATTCTGATCTGACAGTTTTTGTCAACAAGGATGAACCGAATTCTTATTCACTTCGTTCTCTTGCAGGTAAAGCAATAAGCTATGGTGTGACTCCGAATAGTCATTCCTATGACAAAGAGGATGATTTCTTCGCTGTTAGTCAGCCATGCCCATGCTGTCATAATCCCCTTATTTTTAACAAATATAATATTGAAAATATAGGTCCTTTCAAATGCAGCCACTGTGATTTTGGCCATGAAGATAAAATTGATTATTATGTTGAAGATGTTGATTTTGAAGGAAAGACCTTTACAGTAGATGGAGTAAAGTATGCATTTAATTTTAATACAGCTTACTTCCTGTATTGTTATGTACTTGCAATTGGTGTTGCATCTGAGATGGGACTGTCACAGAAAAAAATAGCAGCTGCCCTGAAGGACTTCGTTAATATCCGAGGCAGACTTGAAACTAAGAAGATTGCAGATAAGACACTTCACTACATTAAGATGAAGCAGGAGAACTCTGAGACTACTCAGTCTTCACTTAATCTTATCGCACGAGACAAGAATAAGAAGATATTCATGATAGGATATGACGAGTATCTGGATTTCTTCCCACCGCTTGTAATCTCATTTTATCCATTTGACTATGATCCAAGGGGAATCCTCAGATCTGGTGTAAGCAAATGGGTTTGTATGTCCAAAGCTATGGGACGTGCTGTTGCACTTAGGTTCCTATATGATGGATTCGACGAAAAGGATATGCTCGTACTTCCTGATAGTAAGGAAGAAACCATAGAGAAAGCATTATCGAAAATTCCGGGAAATGATCCCGTTTATCTTGTAGAAGAGATTCCATACTGGAAAAAGAAAGGATAACAGAGTTGGGTGATTTTACGTTATTTAACCAGATACGTTCAAATGCCAAACGTAGCGATACAGAGATAAATAATCACGAGGCACTGGGAGTAGCCCCTGGCACCAGAGGTGTTCAGATAGCATGGATGTATCCTGATATATTGAATCTGCATGGTGGACGTGGGGACGTTATGGCACTGCTTCAGTACAGTAATCTTATGAAGCTGCCTTGCACCATAAGACGTGTCAACATGCTGACTGAAGACATACCCTTTGACTGGGCTGATATGATTCTTTTTCCAAGCGGAGACCTTAGTGTTATGGAAGGAATGTGTAAAGCTCTGGCTCCTCAGAAGGCACGTTTCCAGGAATTCATGAACAGTGGCAAGGTAATTCTTGCTATAGGCAGCTCGGGTGCTATTATTTCAGAAGGCATTAAATATCAGAATGGGACTAATGTTAAAGGTCTTGGATTGCTTGGAATGGTGTTCAAGCAGCGTGTCAAGGTTCATGGAGATGATCTGTGGATTTCCCTGCCGGATGGAAGAGAGCTCATAGGTACTCAGATTCAGCTTGCAGATGTAAGTCTTAGAGAAGAGCAGGAGCCACTTGGTAAAACCATCTACGGACGTGGTAATAGTGGAAAAGGACGCGAAGGGGCAAGAAGTAAAAATGTAATCTTTACACATTTACTTGGACCAGTTCTTACCAGAAATCCACGATTTGCAGAAGAACTCCTGAAGATATCTGCAGAATCAGCCGGACTGGACAGTAACAGCTTCGCACTTAAGGATAGTGATATAAAACTTGAACTGGCAGTTCAGGAGGATGTTAAGGAATTCATTCAGAAGAAAATAAATGGTGAGATAAAATAAGAAATATATATAAATAAAGAATAAACAAAAGCCCATCGAAGGTTTAATGAAAAGCTTTCGATGGGCATTATTTTTTTACTGACGATTTAAGGAAGCTTGATCTGTTTAGCTTCTGCAAGCTTTCGGATCTTATCGATAATCCTTACAGTTATTGAATAATACTTTGCAAGGAATTCTCCATTTTTGTAGGTTATATCTGTAAGATCATATAACAGACATCCATAAACGGTATTCTGAAAATATAGAGGCATAACAACTCTGTTGAACTTCTTGTCTGGAATGAACTTGTTATTATACATCTCATCAATGTATATAACCTGATCATCAGGTGGGATAGGCTTAATCTTTCCACTTGTCATAATAGTTTTAAGAAGAAGCTTATCGGGAGCTCTGAAAGGCCTTTTATTTTCATGCAGAATAGGCTTTTCATAAACATATAAAAATGCATTCTTAATCCCGAATCTGGCGAGGTTTACTAAAATGTTGGTATAGTATTCATCATCAACGATTTCAAGATTCAGAGTATCTTCAACCATAACCTTAAGCGTGGAAATAGGTGCATCATACTTGCTTTCCTCCTGAGTTATGCGATCGCTCAGAGTCTTGACCGCCTTTTCAAGGATAGTTGAATAAGTCTCAAGTGCCTGGCATTTTCTTTCGGCATTATCAAATCTGTTTATAGCTGCATTTTTTAAGCTGTTTACATATGCAATCAGAACATCAACACTGGTATAATTCAGCGCATCAGTCTTGAAGAACTCATCAACTTTATTCTTCAGGAATTTTACTCTCTCAGGACTATACTTCTGATCATTAACGTAATCGATTATTATACTTATCAGGGATTTAAACATGATAAGGAATTCATATTCTTCCTGATTTTCATATTCCTCAAACTTGAAAAAGATTCTTCTGAAATATTCATCAAGATAATTCTTATCAAAGATTTTTTCTTCGGCGTCCTGACTATCGAGCAGGGATCCGAAAGAATCACGAAGAATGAAGCGGGTAGGAAGTGACATTTTACCAACTTCCCAGCCTTCCATAGCCATCCTGGCCATTCTGAAAACACGTTTTCCCAGATGAACCGGATTAGCATCGACAGTAGTGAGAGATGGAATAACCATATTTGCACAGGCAGAATTATCAAATCCCATAACCTTAATATCTTTTCCAGGAGTGAGTCCACGATCTCTCATAACACCATAGAAGTTCATGGCGATTTCATCATTAGCACAGAATACAGCCTCTACATTTGGATTAAGATCAAGTAGCTTTTTACTCTCTTCGATACAGTCGCCATATACAGGCGCATTTATGATTGTGCTGGATTTGATCTTGATACCATGATCCTTAAGAACCTGCTTGAAGGCTTCACTTCTCTCATTTACATCGGCATTACTATCCATGGATTTTAACATACAGATATTTGTTATACCTAATTCTTCAATGAGATAATTCAGACCTTCAAGAATTCCGGATCTGTTATCGAAGATGACTCCGGAATATCCATCCATTTTGGATGCTGCAAGAATTATAGGGATTCCCTTTTCTTTTATCTTCTTCATGAAGTTTTCGAGATTCTTAAGAGTAGTCTGACAACCTATGCAGTCAGCAGCTACAATAAGAACATCAAGATTCTCAGCAGAAAGGTAATGAGTACTTGTCTGATATTGATATTCATAAACATCAGGAAGATACCTCATTTCCCTATTAATATATTTGATAGGAATTACAACAACATTTGTGTCGTATTTGTTAGCCTCTTCAATGACTCCCCTGCATAGCTGGACGATGAAATCATCCATTATTCCACTTACAAGAAAGCCAACCGTTTGTCTATGTTCCATATAATGATCCCCCTTGTAACATTATACATACAACTTCATGTTACCTTTGTAACTGTTTAGATGGCAACTACAAAACAGTAGTGATGTTATCTGGTAAAACCCTTCACAATTATATCAGATGACATTACTTGCTTTATCAGCCACCAAGAGTCAGCATGGCGTCGATACATTTTTTAGCACCAGTTCTGACTTCATCTGATAAAATAATTTCTTCACCACCGATTCCTTTAACTGCCATATAAACATCTCCGAGAGTTGTAAGTCTCATGTTATGGCATACACAGTTCTTAGAAAGTGCATAAAATACCTTGTCAGGACATTTATATTGAAGGTGTGAAACAATACTATTTTCAGTACCGATAATAAACTCTTTGTTATCACTTTTTTCAGCAAAGCTCATGATTCCTGTAGTACTTCCGGCGTAGTCAGCAAGAGCAGTAACCTCAGGACGGCATTCCGGATGAACGAGCAGCAGAGCATCAGGATGCTTTGCTTTAGCTGAGACTGCCTCTTCTTCAGTAATCTGATAATGAGTAGGACATCCACCTGTAAAGAGCTGTATATCCTTCTCCGGAAGCTGCTCCTTTATCCACTGACCAAGATTAGGGTCAGGGATGAAAAGTATCTTATCATTATCAATGTTTTTAACAATCTTAAGAGCAGCAGAAGATGTAACACATACATCACAGAGAGTTTTAAGCTCTGCAGTAGTATTGATGTAAGCAACTACAGTGTGCTCTGGAAACCTCTGCTTAAGAATCTTCAGGTATTCGATATCCATCTGCTCAGCCATAGGACATCCCGCATCAGGTGATACAAGAACAACCTTTTTGTCAGGAGAAATAATCTTGACAGTTTCTGCCATGAACCTTACTCCACACATAAGAACAGTCTGTTTATCATCATCCCTTGCATTAAGAGCAAGACCATAGGAATCGCCCATATAATCAGCAACCTCAAGAATCTCATGATTCTGATAAGCATGCGCTAAAATGCAAATGTTTTTTTCTTTTTTAATGCGGATAATCTCATCCTGCATTTCTTGAATAGTCATAAATAATTCCTCTTTTTTATATAGATATTTGTATTATATCAGAATTCTGATAATAAACAATACTTTCTGCACGAGTCTTTTTTACACTGCATTTATACAGGTGTCTTGTCATCTGTATAAATGTAGTGTATAATGCACAATATTGTTGTTAAGAAACACAAGACGAATATACAAGGGAGAATATATATGTCTGAAAATGAAAACGTCAGGGCAGTGCTTTATACAGATGTTCTGATAATTGGAAGCGGATGTGCAGGTCTTATCGCTGCTTTACATCTGCCGAGCGACAAAAAGATCACGATCATAACTAAGAGAAATGTTGAACGAAGTGATTCATTTCTTGCGCAGGGTGGCATGTGCATGTTGGATGATATGTCTGATTATGATGCATATTTTGAGGATACATTAAAAGCCGGACATTATGAGAATGATAAAACCTCTGTGGATCTTATGATAAGGAATTCCAAGGACCTTGCAGAAGAACTGCTGGGATACGGAGTAAGATTTACCAGGAATCCTGATGGCAGTCTTGACTTCACAAGAGAGGGTGGACACAGCAGACCAAGAATTCTTTTCTACAAGGATATTACTGGTAGAGAGATAACTGAAAAGCTGTGGAACGAAGCAAACAAGAGACCAAATATTTCCATAGTGGAATATCGTAAGATGGTGGATCTTCTTATAAAAGATAATGTCTGCTACGGAGCTGTGGTTAAGGATAATTCTGAGAGGGCTGTGGGCAAAGCTAAAGACTTAGGCAGATCTTTTGATAATTTACGTACCGAGAGTGACCTTGCTGAAAATGCTGAAGCATTAAAGGGTCTGTCAGGTGATCCAGACAATCAGAATGATGAAAAAGAAATAAATGGTTTCACTCGGGAAGTTACATATGTAATGGCTGACTATACAATACTTGCCACAGGTGGAATCGGAGGTCTTTACGGCCAGTCAACTAACTTCCGCAATCTTACTGGTGATTCACTTGCGATGGCTCTTAAGTATGGAATAGAAGTCAGAGATATCAATTATATCCAGATACATCCGACTACATTTTATACAACTGAAGAGGAAGACAGGAACTTCCTGATATCAGAATCAGTTCGTGGTGAAGGAGCACTTCTTCTAGATAAGAATGGAGAAAGATTCGTAGATGAACTGCTTCCTCGTGATGTACTCACAGGCAAAATCCTGGAGCAGATGAAGAAGGATGGAACTGAGCATGTGTGGGAGGATCTGAGACCAATACCGGAAGAAGAACTGAGAACACATTTTCCAAATATCGTGCAGCATTGTCTGGAAAAGGGCTACGACGTAACGAAGGAGCCGATACCAGTAGTTCCGGCACAGCATTATTACATGGGTGGAATCAAGGTTGACTATAGAAGTGCAACCTCATGCGAACGTCTGTATGCAGTTGGAGAAACAGCCTGCAACGGAGTTCATGGTAAAAACCGTCTGGCAAGTAACTCACTTCTTGAAAGCATGGTTTTCGCAAGACTGGCTGCAAATGATATCAGTGAAAATTACGAGAAGAATACATTTG
>JAILEL010000118.1 GCA_024687845.1 Eubacterium sp. | reverse complement strand
ACTATTCAACCATTGTCTTAAATCGCAATCACTCCATCCAAAAGATGAACTTAGATTAGTACCAATTTCATTACAAGCCCTTGTTGTTAATATTTTATCAGAAAGAAGAAATGCATCATTCCCTGAAACGTTCAACACTCTCCATGTTATTTCCTGATCATTATATTTTCCAAATTTAACAGTATCCCACTCTGTTCCTTTAACCGAAATTTTTATTTTATCTCCCTTAGTCACATAAGATGATAAAAGATTTATTCTCATTGCCGGTTTTATCCCACCAGCAACTGAAGGTTTAAGAATTTTTGTTTCTATTTTTCCATTCTCAATATAAGGAGTTAAACAAGTACTTTCTGTATCTCCAACAGGTGCTCTTAATAACCAGGATGTTAATCCTTCAAAATTTCTTGAAATACCTGGAACTGCCTTAGACACTCTATTCTCGTCTCGATAATCCATAGATGAATTAAAGCCATATTTTGTATTCGTAGCTTCGTCAATGGATAGTAAAAACAGATAGTCATTAGTGTTATTTCCTCCACTTGTACCAAGTACAGGATGTTTGGAGTTTTTTACAGTAGACTTAATTATCGAAGAATGCTCACTACTAGTAAAGGCTGCATTATAGAAATCTGAGTTTAACCAGCTTCTTATACTTGAAGTTTCCCAGGTACAAGCATAAGTTCCGCTATTTTTTTTATCATTATATGGTTTCAGATCAAGTATCTTATCAGATAACACAAGAGCTGTTCCATCATCGTATTTTTCTAATATCTGCCATACAATCGGCTGTTTTTCATCCTTTGAATCTATAACACCATCTTTGTTCGTGTCTTCCTGCCAATAATGCCCAAATATAACAGTATCCCTGTAATTAAAGGCAACTCGAGGATTTTGAAGACCATAGCTATTAGTTGCTGATTTTGCTGCTTGCTCAGCCTTAGTCTGAATATTTCCTATCTCAAAAGTAGAAACAGATATAAAAGCGGCGAGCATTAAAGCCAGTCCTCTTCTCATCCCTTTTTTAATACCTTTATTCAAAAGACATTTCATTCTTATATCTCCTTCTCATTCTTTGATATGGCTTAATAATAATCCATGTCTATTCTATCATGAATACACATCCATTCCAACCAAATTTAGATAAAATCATTATGTAATATTTATATATAATACACTCTCGGAATCTCCGAGCTTTTGAAATATATGAGGAGGATACACTATGAATAATAATATGATTACAACAAAGTCTTTTACAAAGAGAATGTTAACAGCTCTCCTGGCAATAGTTATAGCATTCGGAACCGTAATGAGTGGTATTGGAGCAAAAGAAGCTCACGCTTGTGGAAATACATGTGCAGTATATGGACACTGCTGGAATAATGGGGTTACAGTAAGCGGATGGAGAGGTAAATTACTTGGAACAAAAGAATACACCTGTAAAAGATGCGGCAAGAAAGTTCGCTGCACAAACGCTGAATTCAATGTAAAATATAAGAACCTTGGTTCTAACTTCAGAAAATTCGGTAAAACTAACTTTACCAACATCACAAAACAGAAAGGTGCCCTTTCACTTAGATGGAGAAAAGGAAATGATGTAACAGATTATCAGATTCAGTACAGCCTTTACTCAGACTGGTCAAAGACAACCTCTGTTAAAACTAAGGCATTCGGATTCTTCAGTTACAACAAATAAGCATTCTATTCACTCCCAAATAAAGAATATAGAAAAAACAAGAGTTGATTTCTACAAACGTGAATCAACTCTTGTTTTTTTATTTTATTATATTGAACTTCCTTGGAGGTCTGCCCTTGTGAAACTGCTCAGATTTTAATAGATCTTAAATGTTGTAGCTTACAATCATATCTGCAGCACCGAAAACAGTCTGTAGATTTTCTTCATTATACTCATCAACAGCTTCACTTGATAAACTCGTAATTTCTTTATTTTCACAAGCATGTGCATCTATTTTAACACCCAAAACTATAGGTACAAGTATTTTCATTGCCAATGCAATTCTAAAAAGTATTTTTTTCATCGTCTTTTCCCCTCGTATAATATCTTTTAGATACAATAAATGTACCTTGATAACTTAATAAAATTTGTTCAATAGGCTTAGTAAAGCCCATGATATAATTGTTCCTTAGTGTCAATCAGGTAATAGTTCTGTTTTCCCCTGTCGGATCAAAGAATGATCACTTCATAATAAGTCTGTTTCCCTGACATGGAAGTTAGCTTCAG
>JAILEL010000008.1 GCA_024687845.1 Eubacterium sp. | reverse complement strand
TCTTCTTCCTTTGAAGAACCCGAAGAAGAAGGCTGTATTCCATAGGCTTTAGCTATATCATCCGGAGTAAGGTGAACATCCCTGAGCTGCTGCTCAGTAACATCTCCAGGAGCTCCACACATGAGGTCCTGTCCATTTCCGTTCATAGGGAAGGCGATAACCTCACGAATATTTTCTTCATTTCTGAGAAGCATTATCATACGGTCAACACCAGGTGCCATTCCTGCATGTGGAGGTGCACCAAACTGGAATGCTGTATAAAGTGCTCCAAATTTCTTTTCCAAAATATCCTTCGAATAACCTGCTATCTCAAATGCCTTCTCCATAATCTGCATGTCATGATTTCTCACAGCACCGGAAGAAAGTTCAACACCGTTACATACGATGTCATACTGATATGCAAGAATATCCAGTGGATCCTGATTTTCCAGAGCCTCGAGTCCACCCTGTGGCATTGAGAAAGGATTATGAGTAAATCCAATCTTTTCTGTCTCTGGATCCAGCTCGTACATAGGAAAATCATTTATATAACAGAATCTGTATGAATTCTTTTCTATCAGATCAAGTCTGATTCCAAGCTCTGTTCTAAGCTGTCCAGCATAGAGGCTTGCCTGAGTTTCCTTATCAGCAATAAAGAATATTGTATCTCCTATACTTAGGTCTGCCAGAGTTTTAAGTTCATCCTTCATGTCATCAGGTATAAACTTGTCGATAGGTCCCTTGAAGCTTCCATCATCCAGAACTTCAAGATAGCCAAGACCTCCCATTCCAATTCCCTGAGCAAATTTCAACAGTTTCTCATGCTGACCCTTTGTAAGTCTCTCATGAATTACAATAGCTCTTACAGTCTGTCCATGGAATGGCTTAAATGTACATCTCTGGAAGAATTCTGTTACATCTATTATTATAAGTGGATTACGAAGATCCGGTTTATCTGAACCATATTTAAGCATGGATTCCTTGAAGCTGATGATAGGATAAGGAGCTTCTGTTACCTTATATCCTTCAGGAGCAAATGTTCTGAATACGTCTGTAAGCACCTCTTCTCCTACACGGAATACATCCTCCTGAGTTGCAAAGCTCATTTCAAAATCAAGCTGATAGAACTCTCCCGGAGAACGGTCTGCTCTTGCGTCCTCGTCTCTGAAGCAAGGTGCTATCTGGAAATACTTATCAAATCCTGATACCATCAGAAGCTGCTTGTATTGCTGTGGTGCCTGCGGAAGTGCGTAGAACTTTCCCTTAAATCTTCTGGATGGAACTATATAGTCTCTTGCGCCCTCTGGAGAAGAAGCACAGAGAATAGGAGTCTGTATCTCAACAAATCCCATTTCCTCCATCTTATTTCTGATATGGCTTATTACCTTTGATCTAAAGATAATATTATCCTTTACTTTCTCATTTCTAAGATCGAGATATCTGTACTTGAGACGTACATCTTCACGAACCTCCTTTGAAGTCATCACTTCAAAAGGAAGCTGGCTGTAAACTCTGCCCAGAATATCAATTGAATGCGCCTCTATCTCAATAGTTCCCGTAGGAATCTTTGGATTATAGGTTTCTTCATCACGATGTTCAACCAGACCTTCTACTGAAATAGCCTGCTCCTTAACGATTCCATCCAGCAGCGTGGTATCTCTAAGAACAATCTGCATCTGCCCATACATATCCCTGAGATCGATAAATGAAACTCCACCATGGTCACGGATATTTTCAACCCAGCCGGCCAGTCTCACATTTGAGCCCACATCTGCTTCGCTCATCTTATCGATTGTCTTATCTCTGTAGATGTTTTTCATTTCATCATTTCCTTCCAACTATATTTTCTATATTTCTATATATATTTTTGACACAATTAGAATATAACAAACAGCCCCGGGACATGGAAATACCATATCCCGGGGCGATCAGTCACTTAACTAACCGCGGTGCCACCCGCATTTATAACTCGAAAAAACTTCAATTATCAATATTTTCGAATAATATCAAATGATAACTATTCAGCAATTATAAAGCATATAGATTGTTCTTTGTAGAGGTTTTAATCAAATGCACCGGCTCTCAGTCCATGACCCATGCTCCCTGTTTTATAACTATGTAAATATCAAATCACTAATCAACCACACAAAATCTATACTATTTATTATACATAATCTCAATATAATTATTTGATTGTAAGTGTATATCTAACCTTTTCAGACTGTACAAACCATCCATAGATATATATTGGCTGTCCCTTTTTAAGCTTAACAGTTGCAGTTCTTGAAGGAAGATATGAATAAGATGTCACTTTCTTTTCCTTCCTATCACCTATCCATATTTTATTTGCTGCTTTAAGTGTATCAGCCTTACCACCCTGAGTCTTAAATTGCATGGATGATAAATACTGGCTCTTTGGATTACCCTTTACTTCGCATATATTAAAATGTCCATTAAGTCTGCCCTTCTTATCCTTAAGAT
>JAILEL010000466.1 GCA_024687845.1 Eubacterium sp. | reverse complement strand
AGGAAAGGAGTTGAGTGTATGAATGCTGATAAATTAACAAGAAAATCTCTTGAGGCTGTTGAAGGCTGTCAGAGAATATGTATGGAATATAATAACCAGGAAGTTGTGTCAGAGCATCTGCTCTATAGCCTGCTTACTCTTGATGATAGCCTGATCAAGAAGCTATTGGACAAGATGGGCATTGCTACCAGTGCTTTTATAGATGAAGCAGAAAAGCTTGTAAAGGCAAGACCCCATGTGTCGGGTTCTTCCGAAGATATCTACATGGGACAGGACATCAGCAGAGTAATTCTCACAGCTGAAACTGAAGCTAAGAAGATGGGCGATGAATACATTTCAGTTGAACATCTTTTTATCGGACTTATGGATAAAGGCAGCTCTGATGTGAAGGAACTGATAAAGAAGTTCGGAATTAAGAAAAATGATTTTATGAAGACTCTTGCTGAGGTCAGGGGTACGAAGAAGGTTGATTCGGATAATCCTGAGGATACATATGATGCACTTGGCAAATTCGGCTACAATCTTGTTCAGAGAGCCAGAGAGCAGAAGCTTGATCCGGTAATTGGTCGTGATACAGAAATCAGAAATATTGTAAGGATTCTTTCAAGAAAGACAAAGAATAATCCTGTGCTGATAGGTGATCCAGGTGTAGGTAAAACTGCAGCTATTGAAGGTCTGGCACAGCGTATTGTAAAGGGAGATGTTCCGGATTCACTTAAAGATAAGGAAATCTTTGCCCTGGATATGGGCTCCCTCATTGCAGGTGCAAAGTACCGTGGTGAATTCGAGGAAAGACTCAAATCAGTTCTTGACGAGGTTAAAAAATCCGATGGTCAGATTATACTTTTCATCGATGAGATTCATACCATCGTTGGAGCTGGAAAAACAGATGGCTCACTTGATGCAGGAAATATGCTGAAGCCTATGCTTGCTCGTGGAGAACTTCACTGTATAGGTGCAACAACTGTAGACGAGTATAGAAAATATATCGAAAAGGATAAGGCACTTGAACGAAGATTCCAGCCAGTTCAGGTAAATGAACCTACTGTTGAAGATACTATTTCCATATTAAGGGGTATCAAGAACAGATACGAAGTCTTCCATGGTGTTAAAATATCTGACGGTGCGCTGGTGGCTGCTGCAACACTTTCTAACAGATATATTACAGACAGATTCCTTCCGGACAAGGCTATTGATCTTGTGGATGAAGCCTGTGCAATGATTAAGACCGAGCTGAATTCAATGCCTGCCGAAGTTGATGAGATAGAAAGAAAGATAATGCAGCTTGAGATAGAAGAGGCAGCACTTAAGAATGAGGATGATCGTCTGTCACAGGAAAGACTTAGCAATCTTAGAGAAGAACTGGCAGAGATGAAGGATAAAGCTAACTCTATGAAGGCCACCTGGGAAAATGAAAAAGCTGAGGTAGACAGAGTTAGAACTCTTCGCGAGGAAATTGAAACTGTTAAGGATGACATTGAGATCGCAAAGAGAAAATATAATCTTAACAAGGCAGCAGAGCTTCAATATGGTAAGCTGCCACAGCTTCAGAAAGAGCTTGAAACACTTGAAAACAGTACTGCAATGAAGGAAAGACAGCTTCTTCACGAAAATGTAACTGATGAAGAAATAGCAAAGATTATTTCCAAGTGGACGGGAATTCCTGTTGCAAAGCTTTCAGAATCTGAGAGAAATAAAACACTTCATTTGGCTGATGAACTTCATAAGAGAGTTGTTGGGCAGGATACGGCAGTCTCACTTGTAAGTGAAGCTATTATCAGATCCAAGGCAGGAATCAAGGATCCTACAAAGCCGATAGGTTCATTTCTCTTCCTCGGACCTACTGGAGTTGGTAAAACTGAGCTTGCAAAGGCTCTGGCAGAGTCCTTGTTTGACAATGAAGCAAATATAGTCCGTATCGATATGAGTGAATATATGGAGAAACATAGCGTGTCCAGACTTATCGGAGCGCCTCCAGGATATGTTGGTTATGATGAAGGCGGTCAGCTGACAGATGCGGTCAGAAGAAAACCATATAGCGTAGTTCTTTTTGATGAGGTTGAGAAGGCACATCCTGATGTGTTCAATATAATGCTTCAGATACTTGATGATGGACGTATTACTGATTCCAAGGGTAACCTTGTAGATTTTAAGAATACAATACTTATAATGACTTCAAATATTGGCTCAGAGTTCCTGCTTGAAGGTATAGATGAAGAAGGAAATATCAAACCAGAGGCAGAAAACAGTGTAAGCGATATGCTGAAAATGCATTTCCGTCCGGAATTTCTGAACAGATTAGATGAGATAATAATGTTTAAGCCACTTACGAAGTATAACATTGCAGGTATTGTTACACTTCTTATGGCAGACCTGAACAAGAGAGTTGCAGATAGAGAACTTAGGATTGAACTTAGTGATGCAGCAAGAGATTACATAATAGAAAATGGTTACGATCCGGTTTATGGAGCAAGACCACTTAAGAGATTCCTTCAGAAGAACGTCGAAACACTTGTTGCGAGAGCAATTCTCAGCAATGCACTTAATATGGGAGATACAGTACTCCTGGATGTGCAGGACGGCGGGCTTACTGTAAGAAAAAAGTGATACACTAAACTTTCTATATCATGGTGAGATATTTGGGCATCCCTGGATTACTATGGGATGCCTGTTGTTTTTATGAAGGATATAACCCAAGTGCTTGATTTATTGAGTGTCATTTGTTATCATGAAAAAGCTTTAGTACGAAATGGAGGGAAAATAAAATGTTTAAAAAATTTTTGGCTATGGCTATGGTGATGACCATGGGACTTTCGCTTGTAGCATGTGGTTCCAAGGGCTCTCAGGACGCTGCAGACAGCAGCAGTGACAGTGCGGACTCTTCTGCATCTGCTTCAGTTGAGGATTTGAAAAAGGTTAAGGACAGTGGAACTTTAGTTATTGGAATTACTGATTTTGAACCTATGGATTATAAGGACAGCAGTGGAAACTGGGTAGGCTTTGATGCTGATATGGCGAATGAATTTGCAAAGAAGCTTGGCGTTGAGGCTAAGTTTGTTGAAATCGAGTGGGACAATAAGGCTCTTGAACTTGATTCTGGTAATATTGATTGTGTATGGAATGGTATGACTCTTACTGATGAAGTTAAGAGTGCAATGGACTGCTCAAATCCTTACTGCAACAATGCTCAGATTGTTATAGTACCTTCTGACAAGGCTGACCAGTATCAGACAGTAGAAAGTCTTAGTGATCTTAGCTTTGCTGTTGAGGTTGGTAGTGCTGGTGAGGAACAGGCTAAGGAACACAGCCTCAAATATACTTCAGTAAATAATCAGGCAGCTGCTCTGATGGAAGTAGCAGCTGGAACTAGTGACGCGGCTATTATCGATTCACTTATGGCTGCGGCAATGGTTGGAGAAGGCACCAGCTATGATAAGCTTACATATACAGTTGGACTTAACAGTGAGGAATATGGCGTTGGATTCCGTAAAGGTTCAGACCTCACAAAGGAATTAAATGATTTCTTCAAGTCTTCATATGCTGATGGTTCAATGCAGAAGATAGCAGAAACCTATGGTGTTCAGGCAGCTTTGATCGAACAGAAATAGTTACAATGTTTTATTGAACAGAAATACTGTTTTATAGAGAGGTTTTTTATGGAACTATTCTTTCAGCAACTTCCTATTGTTATTCACTCATTAAATATAGGTTTTTTACAGACCTTGAAACTCTTTTTTGTGACACTTCTGGGGGCCCTTCCTTTGGGACTTCTCATCTGCTTTGGTTCACAGTCAAGGTTTTGGCCTGTAAAGATAGTCTTTAAGATTCTTATCTGGATTATCAGAGGAACTCCTCTGATGATCCAGCTTCTTATTATCTATTATTTCCCAGGTCTGGTTTTGAAAAATGCAATCTGGGGTGGTGATGAAACAGGTAGATTTGTAGCTTCTGCAGTTGCATTTATAATAAATTATGCATGTTATTTCTCAGAAATATATAGAGGCGGAATTGTTAGTATTCCGGTTGGACAGGACGAGGCAGGCCTGGTGCTTGGTATGACTAAGGGACAGATATTCTTCAGAGTGAAGCTGCTTCAGATGATTAAAAGAATACTTCCACCTATGTCAAATGAAATCCTGACACTTGTAAAGGATACTTCTCTTGCCAGAATTATCGCACTTCAGGAGGTTATCTGGGCTGGACAGGCATTTATGAAAGGTTCACAGGGTATCTCTGGTGCAATCTGGCCATTGTTCTTTACAGCTATCTATTATCTTATATGCAATGGAATTCTTACGCTGGTTCTTGGTGGATGTGAGAAGAAGCTGGACTTTTTCCGCTAATTATGGTTCGTTCAGCAACAGGTGAGAAGTTACTTTTTTCAGTAACAATATGAAAAAATCAAGTGCGAGGTTTACAAAATGAGCATATTGGAAGTTGAACATATCGGAAAATCTTTTGGACATACAGAAGTTCTTAAGGATATATGTTTTTCTCTTGAGAAAAGCGAAGTGCTGTCAATTATAGGATCGTCAGGAAGTGGTAAAACCACACTGCTCAGATGTCTTAACTTTCTTGAAACCGCTGATAAAGGTGTGATAAAGGTTTCAGGAGAAACTATATTTGATGCGGAAAATCCGGAATATTTAAAAGATAAAAATATTAGAAATAATAGAATGCATTTTGGAATGGTATTCCAGTCTTTTAATCTTTTTCCACAATATACTGCACTGGAAAATGTAATGCTGGCAAAACAGCTTCAGGCTAAGAAACAGCCGGATTTTAAGGCAAATAAAAAAGAAATACTTGAAGGAATAAGACTTGAGGCACAGGAACTTCTGGGACAGATGGGACTTTCAGAAAGAATGGGAAATTATCCTCATCAGCTTTCAGGTGGACAGTGTCAGCGAGTGGCAATCGCAAGAGCACTTGCCATGAAACCGGATATACTATGCTTTGATGAACCAACCTCAGCACTTGACCCCGAACTTACCGGAGAGGTTCTGAGAGTTATAAAAGAGCTGGCAGAGAAGAAAATGACAATGATAATAGT
>JAILEL010000452.1 GCA_024687845.1 Eubacterium sp. | reverse complement strand
TATTTGCATAAATCTTCGTTTTTGTAGCTATCTGTTCGGATGACTGCCTCTGTTCTTCGCGTATACTAAGCAGTTCTTTCTGATGCAGCTCAGCTTTTTTTACCTTCTCCTCATCAGGATTTACTAAAACCATGTTTTCTTATGCATCAAGAATCAGATAATCATCATCCTTAATCTTATCTGAAATATTATCCAGTCCATACAGATATGGAATATCTAGATTTCCAGCCAGAACAGATACATGAGACGTTGGAGAACCTGTCTCTGTAATAATTCCAAGTAAGGCAGATGTTCCAACCATTGTCATTTCACCAGGACTAAGATTCTTTCCAACCAGTATAAAAGGAGTCTTCGGCGTTTCAATAACCATTCCTTTTAGAAACGCAATCAACCCATTTGAAAGTCCTATAATATCCGAGCAGCGCTCAATAATATAATCATTTCCGCTTTCATTCAGCATTTCGCAAAGCTTATCAGCCGCAGATTTCACAGCTTCCGGAGCACTTTTTTTTCTCCTCCGATATACTATGTTTTACCTCACCAGCGAATTCCTCACTATTAAGAATAGAAATCTCTGCATCCATCACATCTGTCTCTGAACCTTTTTTCTGATTCTTTTCTTCGATCAGCTTACGGTTCATATACTCCATAGCACTTTCAAACTTTATTTTTTCTTCAGACGGAGTTTCCTGAGTATATTCTATTGTATGATCAACGCACAGAACAAAGGCCTTGCCAGCAGCAAATCCATTTTGAGCTGTTTTGCATTCATATCGTGCCATCAAAGATTCTCCCTCATATATTTATATAGTTCACGCAAAGCCTTTTCACCTTCAGAGCCTGATGCAGTAAATGTAAGCTTCGAGCCCTTTGCTGCACCAAGAGCCATCATGCTGATAACATTATTAGCATTGCACGTCTTTCCATTCATTTCCACAGTTATCTCACAGTCGTACTGTTTTACTATCTTCGATATCTCAACAGCAGGTCTGGCATGGATACCAGTTTCATTTGAAACTATATATTCAAAATGATCTGTTTTTATCATATCTTCATGTTTCTCAAATAAAACATCCTGTCTCGAAACCATACGATGACCTTTGCACATTCCCCTCAGTTCATCGGCAACAAACTGAACTGTGGTTCCTATAATTATCTGAACTGAGTTTTTTCCCGGACGAACTATTCCCATTGCTCCGGAAGAACGTATCACACTATCATCAACAAGCTCCATATTTTTCACTTCAAGTCGAAGCCTTGTAATACAATTATCTATAGATGACAGATTATCTTTCCCACCAAGGCCCTGAAGAATCACTTTAGCCATTCGGGCATATTTATCTTCTGAATTACCAGCTGTAGGAGTATTCTCTTTCACTGCTTCAGTTTCGTCATCTTCCCGTCCAGGTGTTTTCAGATTCAACTTCACTATCGTGATCCGGAACACAATATAAAACAATACAAATGCCAATATTCCCAAAGGAATGATCAGCCATGTCTTGGCTGCTGCAGGAAGAGACGCCGAAAAGATCAGATCAGTTATTCCTCCGGAAAAACTGAAGCCGGCGCGAAATCCTGAGATTACTGCTATATATGAAATAATTCCATATAATGCAGCATATGCAATATATAAAACTGGTGAAAAAAACATAAATGCAAATTCAAAAGGCTCTGTTACTCCACATACAAAGGAGCATATTGCACTTGACAGGAGAATTCCCATGGCCGCCTTTCGTCTATCTGGTTTTGCACTTTTTATAATAGCAAGAGCCGCTCCTGGAACTCCAAACATCATACAAGGGAAAAATCCGGACATATACATTCCAAGAGACCAGCTAACATCTTCACTCGTTTCCCCAGCCCAGAAATGTGTCAGATCACCTAACCCGATCGTATCGAACCAGAATACATTATTAAGTGCATGATGAAGCCCGAACGGAATCAGCAGACGATTCAAAAATACATAGATGCCCGCACCAGCAGGTCCGAGCTGTTCAATCGCATGACCAAGAGCTGTAAGTCCTGAAAAAACAAGTGGCCATACAAGAAGAAGCACAAATGAAACGCAGATAGAACAAATACCTGCGATAATTGCAACTGCACGCTTCCCACTAAAGAATGACAGCCAGTCTGGAAGCTTCGTTTTGTGAAAACGATTGTAGCATGTCGAACCAATAATACCTGATAGAATGCCTATAAAAGGATTATCTATTTTAGAAAAAGCCAAAAGCTGACTACTGTTTTCATCCAGCCCAGGAATCAATACATTTATTGTATTTACATTCAGCAGAGTTATAATCATCAGCCAGGAAACAAGAGCTGCAAGCGCACCTGTTCCATCATTATCCTCCGTCATTCCTATTCCTACTCCAATTGCAAAAAGCCAGGCGATATGATCAATCAACGCACTACCTGCGCGGATTAAAAAATATCCAATACCTGGCACAATTCCTGTTATATCCCCACCTTGCATAGCCGCAGGGCACATGCAATATCCTATTCCCATCAAAAGAGCACAGATAGGCATACAAGATACCGGAAGCATCAGAGCTTTTCCTAATTTCTGAAGATACATACACTGCCTCTTTCTTAAATCATATGCTACTATTCACGCTTAGCTCAAAAAGCACTGTTACTATTCACAGTTAGCTCAAAAAGCACTGTTACTATTCACAGTTAACTCAAAAAGCACTTCATAATATCTCAATTATAACCTTGAAACATATATAATTCAAGAATGGCATATGGTGCATCTCAAAAATCTATGCTATAATTGGTAACGTTTTATTTTTACTAATATTCACTGATTTTATTACATCAGTTTATAAGAAGGGAATATAAAATGGACGATTATATTATCAAAGGAATGGCTGCAGGAAATGAAATCCGTTTTTTTGCGGCTTATACAAGAAATACTGTTGAAAAGGCTAGGACAACTCATAACCTGAGTCCTGTATGTAGTGCCGCTCTTGGAAGACTTCTGACAGGTGGTGCTCTGATGGGATCTATGTGTAAGAACGATGATGATGTTCTGACACTTAAGATAAATGGAGACGGTCCTGCCAAATCTCTCACTGTAACCGCTGATGCCAAATCAAATGTCAAAGGACTCATATATAATGGACAGGTAGATATTCCACTCCGTTCTGATGGCCATTTAAATGTGGGCGGCCTTGTTGGAAATGGAATGCTTACAGTAATTAGAGACGAGGGTCCAGGTGAACCATATGTTGGTCAGACTGCACTTGTCAGCGGAGAAATAGGTGAAGACCTTACATACTATTTTGCAGAAAGTGAGCAGATTCCTACTTCCGTTGGCCTGGGTGTTCTTGTTGATACAGATCTAAGTATAAAGCATGCTGGTGGTTTCATCATCCAGCTTCTTCCATTTGCAAGTGAAGAAACTATTACCAGGCTTGAAAACAGCCTGGCAAATGTAAAGTCCGTAACTGATTATTTTAATAATGGAATGTCAGTTGAAGAAATGATGGACAAAATCATTGGCGAAAATGTCTTCGAAAGTAAAATCATAATAGAAGAAAAGCGCCCTACAGGCTATCACTGCAACTGTAGCAAAGATAGGGTTACTAAGGCGCTGATAAGTATTGGTAGGGCAGAAATCAAATCCATGATTGACGATGGAAAGCCAGTTAATCTTCACTGTGACTTCTGCAACACAGATTATGAATTCCAGGTTGATGAATTAAAAGAAATATATAACAGAGCAACCAGATAAGCGCATGGTCATTTCTGTTTTTTAGCATCACGATCTCTTTTAGAAAAGATGCAGCCACAATAGTCCTGTCGGTAGAGTCCATACTCCTCTGACAGCTCTATTGACCGCTTATATCCGTTTTTCTTCTTAAAATCACTGAATAAGAAAATCGGATATTTTTTTATGTCCTCGCAGTTCTTTTGTTCATATTCCTGCATCATTTCATTTTCCAGTTTAATTCCTATCTCGTTCAACCACTGGGCATTCTTGTAAGGGCTAATCGATAGAGTCGTTGAAAAATAATCAAAGCCTTCCTTCAAAGCATATTCTGCTGTTTTTCTGAGGCGCAGCTCGTAGCAGTCATAGCACCGAAGTCCCCTTTCCGGCAGATTTTCCCTGCCCTTTGCCATTTCATAGAATAAATTCGGTTCAAAACTTCCATCAACTATCTTAATATTTTTTGCAAAATCCGCCTCTTTCTTCAGCCTTTCAAGCTCCTCCAGTCTTTTCTTATATTCTTCAAACTCATCGATATTAGGGTTATAAAAATAAACAGTAATATCAAAATAAGCTGCCAATACCTCCAGGCAATGTGTACTACAAGGTGCACAGCAGGCATGAAGAAGCAGTTTCGGAAGTTCTTCAACAGACTTAATTCTATCAATCTGTTTCTCAAATTCTATATAGTAATTATTCATTAGACAAAACTCCATTTTTGTATATTTTTTTAGGTTTTGTAGGTTTTTTACAGTTGACTTTGTTGATTTTTTACAATATACTTAAATTGTGTGTTAAGACTTATAGGTGTTAGGAGGGTTTGGCATGACTGTAGAACAAGCAATCAAAAAGTATAAGTTAGAACCCGTCAATGTATATACTGCCAAGGTCAAAGCCCAGGAGCTTAACGTTGAAGAAGTATTATACATGAATGTGCAGAAGAACAAATATGCATATATCATAAGAGACGGCGCTAGGGGGACAATGCTTTACAAAGATGAAAAGAGCTTTTATACTAAGCTGTATAAGGGACTTAGAATGATTCCTCTTGATCCTTGATTCTCCCAATTTGTTATTATTCGAAACCTAAAGTTTTATACTTTTACGCTTTAGAAATCAGAATTTAAGCAGGCAAGTTAATATACTGGCCTGCTTTTTTCTTGAAATTTTCATTTATTCATTTGTTTATTTCTTGATTGCACACTTCGCTTTAAGTGTCAGCTTCATATGTTCGATACATTTATCATTGAAATCAAGAAGTATTATCTGCTGATTATCTCCCTCTCCATAATAAACTGCTACCGCTGTATCAGGCTCAGATCCAATAAATCTCTTCACCTTATGCTTTCCTAAGCTGATATCATTTTTCACCTTATCAGATTCAGCAAGATCCAAAATCGCAATACTTTCAGAAGCCATATTCATAACCGTCTTACGACGTTTCTTTGACATAATCTTTGAAACTTCGATATCACCATTTGTAATTATGTATTCATACTCGATACTCAGGAAATCCTTTGCAAGTACTATACATACAATACCAGCTCCAACTATAAATATCGTAACTGAAGGTAATATTCCAAAAAGAAACATAAGAATACCAATAATGATAAGCAGAATACCGCCTACAATTCCTAATATAGAAAGCGGATCTCTTTTTCCTTCCACTAATCTTTCGTCATATCTATCCATTATCCTAAACCTCCAGTTTTTAATCTCTCACGTTCTTTTGATACATCAGTTAATCCTCGCCCTTCAACCTCATCAACTATTCCAGTTGTTGCATTTCTGTAAATATAATTATCTACAGTTTCCAGAAGTGCTATAGATTGACAACTGATTCCCAGACCTTCACCTGTAAAACCCAATCCTTCTTCAGTTGTTGCCTTGATATTTACCCTGCCTATCTCTATGCATAGAGTATCAGCAATATTCTTACGCATCTGCTCAATATGTGGGGCCATCTTAGGTTTTTGGGCAATAATCGTTGCATCGATATTTCCAATAATATAATTCTCTTTATCCAGAAGCTGTCTAACTATATCCAAAAGCTTCAGACTATCAGCACCCTTATATTCAGGATCAGTATCCGGAAAGTGTTTTCCGATATCTCCCAAGGCCGCTGCTCCAAGCAGGCTGTCCATGATAGCATGAGTCAGGCAGTCTGCATCCGAATGTCCTAGAAGTCCCTTCTCAAATGGTATCTCAACACCACCAAGTATAAGTTTTCTTCCTTCTACCAGCTTATGAACATCATATCCCATTCCAATTCTCATTTTCTGTCCCTACTCTTCCCATACAACATCTGAGCCATCATCTACATAGCGGCCATCTTTATACACCTTAAAAGCAGTTATTACATTTGTGATACCAAGAATTATCATAACTACTCCCACTATTTTTACTACAACATTTACAGCTATAATATGGAAAATAAGTAAACACAGACCAAGCAGAAGAGTCAAAATATCATTCACTATATACTTCATAAAATTATCAGTCTTACCTTTTATCTGATAAGCCTCATAAACCCTGATAGCCGAATTAACTATTACTATAAGTCCAATAGTCTTTATTATAAAAGACGCCACAAGAGGAGGATTAGCAATACACACTATACCAATTACTGCAAATATTATCGCAACCGCAAGTATCAGTCTTGAATAACCGGTTACCAGGCTGCTTCCAATAAAAATACCAATTGCAACAAATACTATCCCTATGGTTCTCACTGTAAAATTTACCGCATCTCCCGGTGAAATCGTGAGAAGCAGTCCAATAATGATCATAATCAGAGGAACGGCAAGGGCAGTTGAATTCTTCTTATAAAAATCCGTTAATGACTTTTTATTCATTCAAAATATACTCCCGTCTTTTTATTTT
>JAILEL010000426.1 GCA_024687845.1 Eubacterium sp. | reverse complement strand
CTCTGCTTGGAATAATAATCACATTTGTTGTAAGCTACTTTGCTTCTTTCTGTATCATGAGATATTTCTCAAAAAAGAGAATCTTCGAATATGTTAAGGATTACAGAAACTTCGAACCACTTATAGCTATTACTATTCTTTCCATAGTATCTGTTTTATATCTGGTATTCTCATTTGTACAGATAATGGGACTCTTTCTCGGGAATCTTACACTGCCTGAAGGATATACCTATGCTCAGTATGCCAGAGAAGGTTTCTTCCAGCTCCTCGCTGTAAGTGTGATCAATCTTCTTATGGTACTACTTATAAAGGGAATATTCAGAGAAAGCAAGCTGCTTAAATTCCTTATGACTCTCATTTCCCTATGCACATATATTATGATTGCCTCTAGTGCAATGAGAATGATAATGTATATAACCGTTTATCATCTGACACTGTTAAGAATACTTGTACTTTGGGCTCTCGCTGTACTCTCACTCCTATTCTTTGGAGTTATAATATCAATATTTAAGGACAGCTTCCCATTATTCAAATACGGAGTGATAATTGTAAGTTTATTCTATGTTGTACTCAGTTTCTCTCATACTGACCAGATTATAGCAGAATATAATCTGTCAAATATGAAGAGTTTTGAGGTAAGTGAATATGATTCAGAGAAGGACAAGAATATCTATGACAGAAAAGACAGCTCCGAATGTGATTATATATATCTTACCGGTCTTTCAGCAGATGCAGCTCCAGTAATAAGCAAATATGATGAAATCTGGGCAGATGATTACTTTAAAAATGTAAGCAAAAAGAATTACTCAAAGAGCTGGAGAAAATTCAACCTCTCCCGCTACACCGCATATACACTTGGAGAAAGCAGATAGCCAAATATACAATCTATAAGAAAATTAACTATAAAAAGACTGTTCTTCCTGGTTCACCTCAGATGAATTGGAAAGAACAGTCCTTTTTTCTTTTAAATAACTGTAATAAATTAAAGCATAACATTTAAAACATTCTTATGAATCTTCATTTCAAAATGCTTAATATCTCCTATATATTCTCCATCGGTATGAAGTACCATCGGTCTGTCAGCATCGAATGTTAGCTTTTCTACATTTTCAAGCAGGAAGCCTTTCTTTCCTTCATGTTTTCCTTTGATAAGTACCGGAAAATTAAAGAACGAAAGAAGCTTTGGAATTCCGGAAACAGCACAGATAGATAAGAATCCATCATCATACTGGGCATTAGGATTCATTGGTACTCCTCCGCCCTCCCATTTTGTATTCATAGCTGCAAGGAAGATGAGCTTATTAAATGCTTTCTCATCATAGATGCCGTCACCTTTCTTCATATCAACTCTTACATCATAGGTTTCCATTGAGAAAAGTGTAATTATAGTGAGAATTACATAACTCAGACTTCCAAGTCCGATCTTGTTCAGTATCTTTTTAAGCTTTGAAGCATCTGTTTTTTTACATACAATTGCATCCAGACCTATTCCAGCGCTTATTCCAAAATATCTTCTATCCCCATTCTCAGTAATGATTTCACCAACATCAATCTTTTTAGCTTCCTTTGAAGATAAAATCATATCAAGAATATCTTCAGTTTTACCAGGAAGTCCAAGTCCTCTAGCAAAATCATTTCCTGAACCTGTAGGAATAATGGCAAACTTTACCCTGCTAAAATCTGCAATTCCATTCAAAACTTCATTTATAGTGCCATCCCCACCGACTACTATCATTCGAATGTCATCATCATCTAAAAGTGATATCTTTTTTGCCAGTTGAGATGCATGACCTTCATACTTAGTTACATATGCTTTATATTCAATATTTTTCTTTTTAAGAAGAGCATATACCTTATTCCAGGTCGCCCTTGATCTTCCGCTACCCCCTGTATAATTCACTATAAAATAATACATAGCTGTAACTCCTCCAAAGTAATTTAGTAAACTTACGTTTAAAAATGTCAGGAAATATTTTTATTTATATAAATCAAAATTATATATTTTACTGAGATTCATCAGATATTCTGAAATGTTATCAAGTGCAAGGTGAAGTCCCTCTGATTCAAAAAGATCAGGAATCTGTCCACCCTTAAATATACCTTTAATAATCTCAGACATCTCTCGAAGTGATTCAGTAGATTCATTTTCTTCAAAATTTCTAAGAGCTTTTCCGAATTTTCTAACGATAGGACTATATTCCTTATCATTTTTTACTGCCATATTATTCGAAATCACACCATAGTAATATTTTACCCCTTCAGTATAACCTTTTTTATCGCTATACTCTGCTATTGCCTTCTTAACATCAAAAAGTTCTGTAGTTGTTGCCATGCTGCTATACCCTCCGTAAATATATTTCTTTAATGCCAAAAAATTCTAGTAATTTGGACATTTTTGATATTTAACTTTAAACTTAATTGTCATCTAACTGAGGTAAATTGTCAATACCTTAAATTCACTTTTACTTTACTTTTTTATTGTAATAATATAATATTATTTCTAGCATTTATGAAGTTCCTTTTGGACTTTTTTAATTGCAGGAGTATATTAACATACATACAAAGGAGGAATTATATGTTAAACAGGGCAACTCTTAAAGAGAATGGTATGAGAGCTTTCAAGGCTAATTACTGGGTATGCGTTGCTGTAGGACTTATCCTAGCATTCATATCTGGTGGAAGTTCAGGAGGTGGTTCTTCTTTCCGTAACACCATTAAAAACAACTCATCAAGTAGTTCTGATCAGGACGAAGTAAACTCAATACTGAACAACCTGATTAATCCTAACGGTGATAATCACGGAGATGAACCAAGTATGACTGCTGCTCAGCAGGGTATGTTTGCTGCCATCGGAATAGCTGCTGTTATAGGAATGCTTATTGCACTTGCTATTTCAATTGCATTTTCAGCATTCGTAAGTTCTCCTCTCATAGTTGGAGGAAAACGATTCTTTACAGTCAACTCTTTTAAAGCAGCGAATTTTGGAGAACTTGGATATGCATTTAAAAAGGGAAGATACATGAACATTGTAAAGGTAATGTTTATGAAGAATCTGTTTATTTTCCTTTGGTCATTACTTTTTATAATTCCTGGTGTAATCAAGGCTTATGAATATTATCTTGTTGATTATATCCTTACTGAAGATCCTACTATCGATTACAAAACTGCACTTAATCAGAGTAAGGAAATGATGAACGGTTATAAGATGGAAACCTTTATATTAGAGCTTTCTTTCATTGGATGGATTCTTCTCAGTATTCTTACTTGTGGAATTCTTTCTATATTCTATGTAAACCCTTATATTCACGCTACAATGGCAGAACTTTTCCTTGATCTTAGAAATAAGCATTTTGGTTCTTCTGTTCAGCCATATTTTACACCTAATTTTGCAGGTGCTGGAGCTGCTGGATTTAATAATGGCGGTTACAATGCAGGTGGTTACAATCCAAGAACTGATAATAACGGTCCTGCATATTATACACCAGATCAGGGTTCATATGGTCAGACACCAACTAACACAAATAATAATTATTATGGAGATCAGACACAGTATTATAATCAATCATCAGATTATAACAGTGGAGTGACAACTAATTACAATGATTCAAATAACAATAATCCATATAATGGATTATAATATGTGACAACATACGTCACGAAATATGAATTTTAAAAGGTGCCCTGCTTAGGGCACCTTATTTTTTAAATATAAATGGAATTTACGTTCCCTATTATATAAGATATCTTATTTGGTTCCGAATATTCTATCTCCAGCATCACCAAGTCCTGGACAAATATATGCATTTTCATTCAGACATCTATCAACATTACCTATGTATATCTCAATGTCTGGATGTGCAGATGCAAGCCTCTCTATTCCCTCTGGAGCTGCTATTATACACAAGAATTTGATGTTTTTTCCACCACTCTTCTTTATAAAATCAACTGCTGCAACAGCAGATCCACCAGTTGCAAGCATAGGATCAAGTACAGCTATAAGTCTTTGATCTATAGGATCAGGAAGCTTACAATAATATTCATGTGGCTCGTGAGTTTCAGGATCACGGTAAAGTCCAACATGTCCAACCTTTGCAGTAGGCACAAGAGCTGTAATTCCATTTACCATACCAAGACCAGCTCTAAGAATAGGTACTATGGCAAGTTTCTTTCCATCTATCATAGGAGTCATACATTTCTCAATAGGTGTCTCCACTTCAACATCCTTAAGTGGTAGACTTCTGAAAGCCTCAAAGGCCTCCAGCATAGCAATCTCTTCTACCAGTTTACGGAATTCATTAGTTCCCGTATCCTTGTCTCTTAGAAGAGATATCTTGTGCTTGATAAGTGGATGATCCATTACATTTACATTTGCATAATCCTTATACATACTTTAAAAACCTCCATTTATAATTTATTACTATAACTCTTCTTCCATAAAATAAATTCTGGTACCAAAATCAGAGAATACTCTGGTATTTTCATTGAAGCCTGTTCCTGTATATGCAGGTGATAACTTCACACCAGCATTCATTAATGCGCTTCCATATATATTGAAATCCTCTTTATCTCCATCCAGCTTGTAATGTTTTGCAACTATGTTCTGAGTAAGTGAACCGGGCTTAATGTGAACAGGTGCTACCATATTTACAAGGTCACCAAATTCTTTTATATTGACCTTATGCTCTACATTATAAAAATGATAGAGCTTTTCAGCATCCAGCCCTCTGGCTCTGTAATACTGATAAGCCATATTAGGAACAGTAAGTTTCTGAAGAAGCATTCCAACAGCCTTTATCTTATCAGGAGCAACTACAGTCCATTCCGTTATATTGGAGTCTGCAGCTGTAAGTACACTGCTTGAACCACACACTCCCTGGGTTATTCCAGCATACTTAGTAGCTCCTGTAAAGGTTCTTCCTCTAAAGAAATCTCCGAACTGGAAGAGACCACGGAATTTCTTATACATATCTATGTATTCTTTTAATTCTTTTTTATCTTCCTGAGACATATCTGTTATATTACATTCTACACCCAGACTACCAAATACTGCAACTGAATATCTTGTTGCAAGGGGTGTATTTCTCAAAGTCTGATGATTCGGAACACCAGAAATATGACTTCCCCAACAACTCTGCGGATATCCATAACTGTATCCTGACTGAATCTCTGCTCTAACAATCGCATCAGTATCATCACTACCCCAGATTTGTGGAAAATAGCTCAGAATTCCCAGGTCGAATCGATTGCCCCCAGAGGCACAGCCTTCAAAAAGAATATCAGGAAATCTTTCTGTAAGTACCTTCATACATTTATAAAGGCCCAGTACATATCTATGACACAGTTCACCCTGTTTTCCATTGCCTTTTTCTGCAAGATACAAGCTGTAAATATCAGACATATTACGATTCATATCCCATTTGACATACTCAATATTCGCCGATGAGAATACCTTAGTCATAGATTTTATGATATACTGCTGAACCTCAGGTCTGCCAAGGTCAAGAATCCTTTGATTTCTTCCCTCACTGTGTGGCTTATCCGGTATCTGAATAACCCATTCAGGATGCTTCTCATACAGCATTGATTTTACATTTACCATCTCAGGTTCAACCCAGATTCCAAACTTAAGTCCAAGCTCATTTACCTTATCAGCAATGCCCTTTATTCCTTCCGGAAGCTTTTTCTTATTTGGAACCCAGTCTCCAAGAGATGAGGTATCATCATTTCTCTTGCCGAACCATCCATCGTCCATGACAAAAAGCTCAATGCCAATATCTTTTCCAGCCTTTGCAAGCTTAAGCAGCTTATCTTCATTAATATCAAAATATGCTGCCTCCCAGCTGTTTAACAATACCGGCCGCTCCTGCTTTGCCCATTTGCCTCTTGTAATATGATTTTTTATAAAATCATGCATATTATGGCTCATTTCATTAAAGCCATTTTCTGAAAATGTCATCACTGCTTCCGGAGCTTCAAATGCATGCTTAGCTTCGAGATTCCAGCAGAAATTCTTAGGATTAATTCCCCAGAGAATTCTAGTCTTTCCAAACTCATTTACTTCTGCTATCTCAGCATGGTTTCCACTGTAAATTAGATTGAATCCATAAACCTGTCCGGAGTCTTCAGTCGTATAAGGAGTTGATATCATGAAGAATGGATTAGCCACATTAGAGGATACTCCTGTATAGCTCGAATTAATATGTTTTCCAGAAACTAATACATTATCCTTCCTGGACATTTCACGAGTCCAGGCCCCATTAAAGGTTGACATAACGTATCCAGACTCATGCAGATCAAGCATACCCGACATGATCTGTTTTATTTTGACTGCCTTGTCAGAATGATTTACTAATCGTGCTGTCCTTGTGATAACATTTTCTTTTTCAAAAACATAATAATCTATATGAAGACGAAGCTTGTTATATTTATCCTTCAAAATCACCTCAAGATGTTCCGGCTTCTCATCTGCATAATAAGAGCACGGCATCGTCCTCAGCTCCCTTTTCTCGTCATTAACAGAAGCCTTCTCAAATACAAAGTCTGAAGTCCTGCTCTCGTCTGCATTTTCTACTATAAGATATGCTTCTCTGTTATCACCCTTTCCTTCAAAGGAAGCTTCTAGACATAGATCATTCAGAGTCATATTTGAGAAATCCTCACTATAAGAAATGTTATTTCCAAACATGAATTCATATCTTTCTGTAAGCCCATTCAGGTCATCTGTTACCTTAATACTGCTCCCATAATACAGGTGTTCCAGATGTCCAGAAGGAGTTAAGCGGAATACATAAGATGTATTTTTTGTATTTAATATATAATAATTCCTACCCTCTATTATCATTAGTGCTTCTCCTTTAGCTCATTAGTGATTTCCTGCATCTTTTCTTCTGTAAGAATAAACTTGCGAGTGAAGATTATAATAGCTGTAATGAGTCCAATTATAGGAATGATTGTCATAGTCATTCTGAGTCCAAGCTTTGCTGAGGTTGCTATATCCTTTGAAAAATCAATTGCCTCTTGAGCATCTGTCGACGAATCCGAGTTAAGATGTGTAATAGAAAGACAGATTGAAGCTATAAGTGCTGCAACTCCTGAAGCAAGCTTTACTACGAAGGTCTGCATAGAGAATATAACAGATTCATCTCTTCTTCCATTTTTCAGCTCTCCATAATCAACTGTATTTGCCAGAAATACTGTTGTAAGAACCTGAAGCACACCATTAGCAGCAAAGATGAAGAAGCCAGGAATAAACAAAATGAATACATTTGACATATTTATAAATGCAATCACGAAAAGTGCTGCATATCCTATACAAGCGCTTGTAAGGCATATATAGAATATTTTTATATTGGTTGTAAACTTACGAAGAAGTGGATAAAACAGCATCATTGAAAGTATCTGGATTGCTCCACCAAACATGTTGAAGAAGGTATAACTGTTAACCCATCCCTCACCTCCAAAATCGTATTTGAAGAAGTAAATTACAAGATTTGAGGTAATATAGATTGAGCAGTTAATAAGCACGATTGATATAACTATTGTCATTGCCTGATCATTTGATATAAGAGCCTTAAACATCTGTCCAACTGATGGAGACTCCATATCTACTGTGGCCTGCTCCTTGATATTGATACAGGTAATGGTTATAAATACTACAAACAGAATAGCTACGATAAGTGCAAACCATTTAAAACCGGCAATTTCAAGTGCCTTATTACCAGCGTCTGAGCCTGCAAATGCCGAACCAATTGCATGCACTATCATCATTGTGAAAATGGTAACAAGAGCTGAACCAACACCTGCACAGGAACGGGCAAGAGTTGTAAGCCCCTCTCTATCCTTTCCGCTTTTTGTAAAGGCAGGAATCATTGACCAGTAAGGAATGTCCATCATCGTATAAGTTACTCCCCACACTATATAAGTAACCGCTGCATAAGCCACAAGGCCTTTTGCGTCGAGTGTCGGAGGACAGGCAAACATAAGGAAAAGAACTATAGCATTTGTAACTGTACCTATAAAGAGCCAAGGTCTGAACTTTCCCCAGCGGCTCTTGGTTTTTGCTACGATAATTCCCATAATTGGATCATTAAATGCATCAAACACACGAGCTGCCATCAGAATTATTCCCATGGCAATTGCATTTACTCCAAGTACATCCTGAAAATAGTAAAGTACATAGCTGGCACTCAGCATATATACCATATCTTTGCCTACGGCGCCTAAGCCATAAGACACTTTTTCTTTAAACCCCAATTCCATATATTAGTCTCCTTTCTCCCTATAAAACTTCTCCGTTCATTTTATTAACTAGTTATTCAGTCCATCTCATAAACTGTGAATAGTAAATCTATTTACATATTTTAAATGATATAGAAACTGTATCTCCATCTACAGGTGTAATAAGGAGTTTTGCATCTCCGGTCTTACCATTTGTTTTCACGTAAGTACCACCCATTCCTCCTTGAAGTGATACAATCGAAGGTCCTATTATCTTAACCGGACCAACAGTCGAGAAGCTGACCGGATCATTCGCAAATGGAAGTACATTTCCATTATCATCCACTGCTCTTATCCTTACAGCAGCCACATCATAGGTTTTGTCTTCCCTTAGTACAGTATGATCAACCTCTGTCTCTAATCTGTATTTTGTCATAGGTGCAATAATAACCGTTTTGACAAGTCTTCCATCCTTAATTGCTTCAAAACGATATTCTGTTGATTTGCCACCCCAGTCACCTACATATTTATTATATAAAGCTACTGCTTCTGTCATTGGCATTCTGTACTTAACGCTTACATATCCTGCCTTTGCCATCATTGTTTTGGACATTCCATAAAGCCCTACTCTTGCAACCTCGTTAAGAAGTGATTTAATCTCTTCTACCTGTTTCTTGCCCATCTGAGGTTCACCTGATTCAATGGCGTCACCAATATAATCATCAATCAGAATAGGTCCATGCTTTAAATATTTATATGGAGAATCCTTTGCTTCATATTCCTTGATAAATCTGTCATTCTTATACATTTTGACTGAATCTGCATTTGTTATAATATAAACATCACCTCTGTTACAGCCTGGATGCTCACCTATATCCATAGATGAACTTATACAGAGAACCGGCTTTTTATCCTGTTGAGACTGATAAAATGAAGCTGCAAGCTTAGGATTTCTGAACATATCCATAACACCGTGGTAACAGATTCTGTCTCCACTTCCAAAGTCCTTATGCGTGTTATAATCAAACATACACCAGCCAAAGGAACCTGCTATATCTGTCTGTTTAGCAACTTCATCAAGTACATTAGCATGTCTCTTCATATGCTCCATTCTATGCTCTTCCCAGTCAAAGGCTTTTGTAGGATACATATGGCCATTATATTCACTGATCAGATACGGCTTATCAACATTTGAAGTTACATCTGACTTTTTATCACATCCCTTATTATTTCCAGAATGAAGGAAATCATTATAAGTAAATACATCCTCAAGCAGATTTCCCTTCTTATAGCATCTAACACCGCCTGTCTGTCTTGTTGGATCCAGCTTATGACATGCATCATTTGTTCTGGTATAGAAGTCATCATCGTCAACTGATTCGTTGATTCTTACTCCCCAGAGAATGATTGATGGATGATTGCGATATTCTTTAACCATCTCCTTAAGATTCTGAACAGCCACGTTCTTCCATTCTTCATCACCGATATGCTGCCAGCCTGGGAATTCTGTGAAAACTAATAATCCCAGCTCATCACATCTTTCTATAAATGCATGTGACTGAGGGTAATGTGACGTTCTGACTGCGTTAACCCCCAGCTCATTCTTAAGTATATCCGCATCATTAATCTGCATACTGTCAGGCATTGCATAACCCACATATGGAAAACTCTGATGGCGGTTAAGACCTCTGATCTTAACCTTATGTCCATTAAGAAAGAATCCTGACACCTTGAACTGAGCTCTTCTGAAACCAAACTTTGTGTTTTCTTCGTCTACTACCTCTGTCTTATCATTCACATTTCTTATAAGCTCGGTCTTAATCTCATATCTTGCAGGATTATCTATATCCCAGAGTTCAACCTTACCTGTTACGCATTTAACCGTATATGTCACATCTCCAGTTGTTTCATCCTTTTCCTTATCCTGGATGTCACTGAGAGAAACAGTACTAAGCTTCTTATATTCGCTTTGCCCAATTTTTCTAATAGACTGTCTAATACTTAGTCCTTCCGTTTCTGCAGCCTTTTCAGAAACCGTTATTCTGCTGATTGCCTGGGATGAATTAACTATCAGAATTCCATTCTCTTCTTCTCTTTCAGCAAGCTTAGTTGAAATAAATACATCCTTAATATGCTCTTTATTCTTAATATCAATGTAAACATCTCTATATATTCCACCATAGGTCATATAATCAATAACATATCCAAAAGGTGGTACATTCAGTGACTCTCTGCTATCACATCTGACTGCGATCACATTTTCCTTCCCATATTGAAGACTGGAAGAAATATCAACAGAAAATGCTGTATATCCGCTATGATGCTCACAAACCTTAACGCCATTCACAAATACAGTTGCATCATGGGCTACCGCACCAAATGTAAGCAGCACTGTCTTACCATCCCACTTCTTTGGAGCTTTTATAATCCTTCTATATCCACTTACCATCTGATAGATACTCTCATCAAAATAATGATATGGTGTTTCTTTAACAGTGTGTGGAATCCTCACATCTTCCATTGATGAATCATTATATTCCTCTTTAGTAATTGCATCAGTGTAATTCTCAGTAAATTTCCAATCGTTATTAAGATATATCCTCTCCATCTTCAACCTCCCAATTTTTAATCAAACTAAAACTTATTTTCCCTCAAAATGTAAACTGTTTTTCTCTTCTTAGTTTCCTATACAAGAATACCATCCACAAGTATATTAACGACTTCATCAAGTCCTTCATTATATGTAATCCTGTTTTCTATAAGAACGTTTCTGATAAAAAACTGTTCTAATGAAGCTTCAAGCATCATCTTCAGTATTGGAATCTTAACAGGTCTCACTACCCCTTCCCTAATTCCCTGTTCAAGCAGTTCAATCGTATTTTCCCAGCCATTTTCAAGTCTGTTTTCAACCTTCTCATACACAACAGGATATTTATCCTTTAGAATATATAGCTGTCTCAGATCTAGCTCTTTATAGCTTACAGGAAGTACTCCAAGTATCTTTCGGATTTTTTCAACTGTACAGAGAGATTCGTCCTCAAGTATCTTCTTCTCTTCTTCTTTTATATTATCAAAGAGATAATCTACAAGCTCTAAAAACATATCCTGCTTATTTTTAAATACTGTATATATAGTTTTTTTGCTTATACCGATGCTATGAGCTACGTCATCCATTGTGAATTTCATACCTTTATAATTAAACGCCTGAAGTGTTCCCTCAAGTATCTGTTCTCTTAATTCCAATTGATTCACTCCTTTCTGAAGATATATATCAAAATATCAACTCTAATCTGGAAACTATTTTTATTTAATAAGTTTCCTTAATAGTACCACATCAGAGTAAACAAATCAAGAAACTTTTATTTGTATTTCGGTTTCCAGTTAATAAATTTTTCCAATATTATGACATAAGTGTCAAAAGTCAAAATGCGTTCCTGCTTGCAGGAAAAGCATTTTGACCTTATGACACGCTGAAACATTCGGAAATAGCATTTTTCTTAGAAAAATAGCAGTTTCCGAATGTTTCTAGGATTGCGAGAATTTCTTAAGAAATGGAGCAATCCGTATGTCATATGGTGTCAAAAGGTTCTTTTGA
>JAILEL010000417.1 GCA_024687845.1 Eubacterium sp. | reverse complement strand
ATTATTCTAATACTTTAAAAAATATCCTGGAATAGCGTATAGTTCTCTAACATAAAATGTCGGGAACAGCCATCCGGCTGTCTTAGCTGAAACCGGTATAGAACTCAGCCCATATGTATATGCCTGTCTTCTTGCCCGGTATTCGTGGAATTCATTTGTTACTATCGCTATGCTGTTTCCAAGGTTTTCCTTTTCTAATATTTCTTTACTAAATGTAAGGTTCTCTGCGGTTGTAGTTGATCTGTCTTCCTGATATATCCTGTCTCCTGAAATCCCTTTATTGACTAGATAGTCATACATGCATTTTGCCTCTGAAATCTTTTCTCCAGGACCTTTTCCACCTGACACTATGCAGACTGCATCTGGATGCTGAGTCAGATATTCATATGCTGCTTCAAGCCTTTCTGTAAGCATAAGACTCGGAGAATAACCTCTCACCTGACATCCAAGCACTACAAGAACAGGCTCCCTGTTATCATCATAATGTGAATCATCAGTTGCCTTCGGGACTTTACTAAACATATTTTCGTCAGTTGCTCCACGATATATAAATACAGAAAAAATAACAGTAAAAATAAATGCAGTAATTATTCCTGCAGCAGCTATAATATAAAGAATTTTTACCAGACGTTTCTTCCAACCGGCTATCAGCAGCCTTTTTACATATTTCCAGAAAAGTATAGTCACCATAAAAAGAATTGCAAATGCCACTCCAGTAAGATTTCCAATATTACTGATTCCTCTGGCCAATGTAGCTGTAAAAAGATTGAGTATAACAGCTCCTATAGCAAGTAAAACAAGTTTGCCGAATACAGCCAGGACCATTTTTGTAGGGGAAGCGCCACTTATATTATTATTCTGCTTTTCGTCATCTTCTGTTTTATTTGAATTATTTACTGATGACATAATCACTCCTTCTAATGAATTCTTACAAAAGAGATAACATATTATTTCATCTGTATAACATACGGATTGCTCTGATACATAAAAGCTCTCTCAATATTGGAATCAAAATGGCACCCCCGTTTTAATTCAGGAGTGCCTGCTTCGTTATTGTTATATTTTAGTCAGGAAAGAAATGTTAATCTATGCCTCACATTTTTTAACCAGTTCTTCCCAACGCTTATCTACTTCTGCCTGGAATTCTTCGATAAGTCCCTCGTTGCCTGGTTTAAAGAGATGCTTGAATCTTCCCTGCTCTTTAAGGAAATCTTCGATTGGAAGCTTGTTCTTTGGCTTATAGCTGAGTATCCACTTACCATCGATTACTTCAAAGAGTGGCCAATAGCAGGTATCTACCGCAAGTTTGCAGATCTTTGCCATATCAGCTGCATCGAATCTCCAGCCTCTTGGACATGGTGCCATTACGTTAAGAAATGCAGCTCCTGGTGTATAGATTGCCTTTTCTGACTTCTCATACAGATCCTTCATTCCTGAAGTAAATGTTGACTGTCCAACGTAAGGGATATTATGTGCTGCCATGATTGCTGCAAGATCCTTACGTGACTGAACCTTACCTGTACTAACCGCTCCAACTGGAGTTGTTGTTGTATCAGCAAATCTTGGTGTTGCAGATGATCTCTGAATACCTGTATTCATGTATGCACCATTATCATAGCATACATAAACCATGTCATGTCCTCTCTCCATTGCACCTGAAAGTGACTGGAAACCGATATCATAGGTACCACCATCACCACCAAAGGTTATGAACTTATAGGTTGTATCCTTATCGATACGACCTCTTTTCTTAAGTGCATTGTATGCAGTTTCAACACCTGAAAGTGTAGCACCTGCACAAGCAAATGCATTATGAATATAGCTATCTGTATATGCTGTGTATGGATAAAGATAGGAAGAAACCTCAAGACATCCTGTTGCATTTCCTATTACTGCTTTATCCTCTTCCTTAAGTGCACGAAGCACTGTTCTAACTGTGATTGCTGCGCCGCATCCTGCGCAGAGTCTGTGTCCCGGAGTAAGTCTGTCTGGCTTACTCATGACTTCCTTGAGATTATATGCCATTTTTATATCCTCATTTTTAATAATTTTTCCTACAGATTACTTGTTACTAGACCAAAATCTATTTCTGCTCAGCCTCTTTAACCTTAACTCCGTCACCTGAAAGTCTGATGTCCATGTTGTCAGGTCCCTTAAACTCTGCGAATTCATCTATCACTTCCGCATCCCTGTCTCTAAGACCTACATATTTAAACTGTACAGGCTTAACACCACGTCTGACTATCTCACGGATATCCTTGAATACGTCTCTTGCTTCTTTAACTGTGTAATCACGTCCACCAAGTCCATAGAAGTAATTAACAACCGGCTTATCAAACCCTGCATCATAAAGAGCAGCCTTAAGTTCTGAACCAAGTGGGCCGCCCATTCCTGAAAAGCTCTCAGCTCTGTCCATAATTGCAACTGATTTACAATGCATAAGTGCTGCAGCAAGCTCTTCTCCTGGAAATGGTCTGAATACACGAACCTTGATCATACCAACATGAATACCATATTCACGAAGCTTATCTACTGCGTCCTTAGTCTGTCCAGCAGCAGAACCCATGATTACGATTGCATATTTTGCATCTTCCATTCTGTATTCCTCGAAAAGACCGTACTTACGACCGGATATCTTTTCGTACTCGGCACATACATCAAGAATTACCTTCTTTGCATTCTTCATACCGGCTCTCTGATTGAACTTAGTTTCCATATAAAATGGAGAATTGGCATATGGACCTACAGCCATTGGCATATCCTTGTTAAGAAGGAAATTGTCTGGCTCATAAGTTCCTACAAATTCACGAACAGATGCCGTATCAATTGTTTCTATATTCATAACAGCATGGCTTGTGATGAATCCATCGTAACATACCATCATTGGAAGCATTACATCCGGATGCTCTGTTACTCGATAAGCCATGATAAAATTATCGTATGCTTCTTCATTTGTCTCAGCATATACCTGGAGCCAGCCACTATCTCTTGCTCCCATACTATCTGAATGGTCACAGTTGATGTTAAGCGGGCCTGTCAGAGTTCTATTTACAAGGCAGAGAACCAGTGGAAGTCTGTCAGATGCAGCTATATAAAGCTCTTCCCACATAAATGCAAGTCCTGCTGAAGATGTAGCTGTAAGTGCTCTTGCTCCTGCAGCAGAGGCTCCGATTGCAGCACTCATTGAGCTGTGCTCTGACTCTACTGGAATAAACTCTGTATCGATTTCTCCATTGGAAATGTATGTTGAAACCATCTGTGGAAGTTCTGTAGATGGTGTGATAGGGAATGCAGGCATTACATCAGGATTAACCTGTTTAATTGCCAGTGCTACTGCTTCATTTCCAGACATTCTGTCTCTCTTCTTTGCAGCGGTTCCCTTAATTTTTTTCTTATTTGCTTCCTTTTTATGTTCTCTATATTCAGCATCATAAGGACTTGTACTCTGTCTTGAAGGAACATCGATTGGACGAACCTTTTCAGCCTTCTTCTCATTCATTTTATCTGCCATCTTACAGCCCCTCCCTCATTGTAATTGCACCGAAGGAGCAGCAGCCTACGCAGATACCACAGCCCTTGCAATGATCATAATCAAAATCCTGTCTCTTTCCATCCACTACTGGAATAGATGAATCAGGGCACATAGGTGCACAGAGAAGACACTGAACGCATTTATCCCAGTCAATAACTGGAGTCTGTGTTCTCCATTCACCAGTATTAAAAGTTACAGCTCCACCGCCGCCATAGACAGCATTTCCCGGAGTTATATCTTGATACGGAGCTTTCTCCGTAAGTTTTGTTATATCAAGTCTTTCTTTATTCGCCATTACTGCACCTCCTGAAATGCTCTCTCAAGAGCCTTCATATTTCCATCAATAACCTCAGGCTTTTTAGCAAATTTATGCTGATATGAGCCTCTCATCTGCTCAAGAAAATCCTGCTGGGACATTACACCTGATACCTTAACTATAGCAGCAAGCATAGGTGAGTTAGGGAAATATTTTCCCAGAGTTTCCATGGAAATCTTACGTGCGTCAATGGTAAAAACGTCGCCTTCATATCCATTGAGGAGTGGAATGATTTCTTCTTTTGGTCTTGCAGTATTGATAACTACTGCGCCATCCTTATTCAGTCCTGAAGTAACGTCAACGCTGTGAAGAAGTGTTTCATCAACAACTACTACATAATCAGGATTGTAAATATTGGAGTGATTCCTTATTTCTGTGTCACTGAGTCTGTTGTATGCTGTAATAGGAGCTCCCATTCTTTCCGGTCCATATTCCGGAAATCCCTGCACATACATTCCTGTGTTAAATGCTACATCCGCAAGAAGAAGTGCAGCTGTTTTGGCACCCTGACCACCACGGCCGTGCCATCTGATTTCAATTGCTTTACTCATGATTATTTCCTCCTAGAAAAAACACGTCTTTTGATTCTATCATATATTATTTTGTTTTTAAAGGAAAAAATACGATTTAGTTAATTTTGTTTGTTTATATGCCTATTTTTTTATTTTTTTATTTATTTTTTGTTTAATTTTATTGAAGATATAGAAATAATCAAGGATATAAGCATGCCGAGCAGTGGAAGATATGTAAGAACTCCTTCTGGAACTCCTGTCTGGGATAACAGGTTCATAAAATACGTTCCTGCCAGTCCGAATAAACCGCCAGTAATCACAGCCGCCATCCAGACACCCAGTCTCAGCCTTTTACTATCATTTACAATTATCGCTATAAATAGTGGAAATATGATTCCCGGTGTGTAGATAGAATAAGCACCTGATAATAGGCTCATTATATCTCCTCTTCCTGCCAGTGCCAGAACAAGTGAGATCACGCCCATAATCAGAACTGTCACTCTTACCAGATTTACACTGTCTTTTCGCAGAATATCTTTTACAAAAATAGTCGAAGCATTAATTATGCAGGTATCTGTAGAAGAAAGGATAGCTGAAACAAGTCCCAGCATAAGTATCATGCTTATTCCCTTAGGAACAATGCCGGCAACAAACATAAGAGCTTTTCCTCCGCCAAGTTCATCAGGTGTTACATTTATCCTCACCCAGAGCCCTATCATCGTAATCAGGAAGGAAAAAACTGCCAGCAGAAGTCCTGCTATCAGAGCCGATTTTCTAGCCGTTTGTTCATCCTTTGCCAGAAAATTTCTCGACATAATGTCAGGTCCGAGAAAATATACCCCACCTATTACAAAGAATTGGTTGATAAGGTTTATAGGTCTATAATCCTTATTCAAAAATTCAATATCAGAAGGTTCAACATTTCCTCCCTTAATAAAATAAAGCCATCCGCAGCAGATTGTTATTCCAATAAGTATGAGTATAAGCTGAATCTTATCCGTTTTCACAACCGAAAGCTGTCCACCAGACATGGTGTAGATAATTACTATAAATGAAACAACTGCTACAAGATACTTGCTGCTGATTCCAGTTGCAAAGCTGATTATACTGCTCAGCGCCACGAACTGCCCCGCGATAATTCCAACCCAGGAAACCACGATCACTATTGATAATAGTACCTCTGCCGGTTTTCCAACAAGCTTCCCGGCAAGATCCGGAAGCGTATCTGCATCCATTTTCCTGACTTTTTCTGAAAGAATAAAGGATTGAAGCAGAAGTCCTATCGCACCAAAAAGGAGCCACCAGATTCCAGGAAAGCCTATACTGTTTACAGTATCAGTTATTCCTATAGTAGTTGATGCTCCAACCACTGTTGCAAGCAGCGTCATAGTTACAGCCATCAGTCCCTGACTCTTTCCGGCGGTAGCATATTCTGAAAATGTATCCGTTTTCTTCAAATCAAAAACAGATATTAAAATAAGTATCAGAAGATAAAGTGCAAAAATGATAATAAATGTAAGATTCACTGTTTCGTCCCCTTGTAATTAATGTTTTCTTCGGTGTTAAATCACCTCAGTTAATCTATCAGAGAAATCGCACATTGTCAACTTGATATTTTATTTTGGTTGACAATTCCCGACCATTTTTTTGTGGACAGCACAAATCTAATCCATTTTTTAATTCTATAAATTGAACTAAAAAAACTCCCGATCAAGTCAGGAGTCTTGTCTATACTGTTATTAAAGAACTAACTAATAAAACTTAATAATTTATGTCTCATCATCGTTCCGTAAAGGGCACATACTCTCTTTCTACCATTATACTCTTATATGCTGGACGTATTATCTTATCTACATTTATGAGTTCTTCAATTCTGTGAGCTGACCATCCTACGATTCTTGCGATTGCAAAAAGTGGTGTATACAGTTCGGTCGGGATTCCCAGCATGCTATATACAAAGCCACTGTAGAAGTCAACATTTGCACTAACACCCTTATAAATCTTTCTCTTTTCTGCAATTATCTCAGGCGCCAGCTTCTCAATGCTTTGATACAGGCTGTACTCCTTCTCCATATGCTTTTCAACCGCAAGCTCCTCAACGAACTGTTTAAAGACCCTCGCTCTCGGATCTGATATTGAATAAATGGCATGTCCCATTCCATAGATAAGGCCTCTATTATCAAATGCCTGCTTATCTACTATCTTCGCAAGATAGTCTCGAAGTGTATCTTTATCATTGTAATCCGGCACATGTGCTCTGATGTCGTCCATCATCTGCATAACCTTAATGTTAGCGCCACCATGCTTAGGTCCCTTCAATGAAGAAAGCGCAGCTGCTATAACTGAATAAGTATCTGAACCCGCACTGGATACAACTCTGGTAGTAAATGTAGAGTTATTTCCTCCACCATGCTCCATATGAAGCACCAGCGCTGCATCAAGAACCTGTGCTTCGAGCTGTGTATACTTCCTGTCTGGTCTCAGCATTCTGAGAAGATTCTCTGCAGTACTGAGTTCTGGGTCAGGCCTGTGGATATACATACTTTCATCCTTTTCATAATGATTATATGCGCAGTATCCATATGCCGCCAGCATAGGAAATTCACTTATAAGAGCGAGGCATTGTCTAAGGACATTTGGTATCGAAAGATCTGAAACATCGCCATCGTCATAGGAAGCGAGAGTCAGAACGGACTTCGTCATGGAATTCATGATATCATGACTCGGTGCTTTCATAATAACATCTCTGGTGAAATTAGTAGGAAGATGATTCAGGCTTGCCAGTGCACTCTTGAATTCCTCAAGCTGTGATACATCTGGAAGATCACCAAAAAGAAGAAGGTAAGCAATTTCTTCAAATCCGAAACGCTTAAAGCCAAAGTCTTTGACCATATCGATAACATTGTAGCCTCTGTACCAGAGCTGACCATCACATGGAACCTCTTTTCCGTCAATTATTTCCGAAGAAATGATTTTGGAAATGTTGGTGATTCCGGTAAGAACCCCATGTCCATTTACATCTCTGAGTCCTCTCTTGACACCGTACTCATTATAGAGTTCCTTATCCACAACATCTACATTGCGGCAAAGAGCCTCACATTTTCCAGAATATTCATATAATTCCCTGTCTGTCATCATATCCTTATACCCCTTCTCTAATATTTTTTGTCCTATTCATCGAGTTATAATACCGCCCCCCAGACAGTATTCACCATCATACACTACCAGACTCTGTCCCGGCGTAACCGCCCTCACAGCCTCATCAAAGGTCATTCTTGCTCTTCCATCCGGATATACGATCAGTTCACCCGGAGTATCCTGAGCACGATATCTCACCTTTGCAGTAACTCTGAGTCGCATTGACCCGTCTTCAGACTTTTCTATTATATCAGGCATATACATCATATTGAAATCAACTGCATTTACCTCTCTTGTGAAAAGATCATCGTTGCTTCCAAGAACCACCCGGTTTTCTTTTGGTATTATATCAACCACATAAAGAGGCTGGGCTGCTGATATCCCAAGACCTTTTCTCTGACCGATTGTGTAATGAAAGAAACCTTTATGCTTTCCTATTACATTCCCTTCTATATCTGTAAAATCCCCAGAATAATCCAAAGTATCAGGCCATATAGTTCCAAGCTCGCCTCGACCTTCTTTTTCTATAAATCCGGCATAATCACCATCCGGAACAAAACATATATCCTGGCTGTCATGCTTTCTTGCAACTATCAGCCCTTCCCTTTCAGCTATTTCACGGACTTCTTCCTTTTCATGCTCACCTATCGGAAAGTCCAGTCTTGCCAGCTGCTTCTGAGTCAGGAAATATAAAACATAAGTCTGGTCCTTCTTCTTGTCATTTCCCCTTTTCAGCTTATAAACTCCTTGTTTTTCATCCCATTCAATGATTGCATAGTGTCCGGTAACAACCTTTTCACAGCCTTCTTCATCAGCCATTTCAAATAATCGTCCAAACTTCATATATCTATTGCAGTCAATGCAGGGATTTGGAGTCTCACCTCTGAGATAAGTATCAATAAACTTATCTACAATCTTCTCCCTGAATCCATCCATAAAGTTTACAACGTGGAAAGGAATTCCCATCTGAGAAGCTACGACTCTGGCATCCTCTATATCATCCGGAGTACAGCAGGTATATGCATTCTTAGCTAATACCTCTTCCTGATCATGAAGCATCATGGTCACTCCTACGGGATCATATCCTTTTTCCTTCATAAGAAATGCCGCAACAGAACTATCGACACCTCCGCTCATTGCTACGAGCGCCTTTTTTACGCTACTTTCATTCATAATGTAAATATATCCTTGTGCTTTATTGTTTTACTATTCACGGTTTATGCTCCTGTTCGCAGGCGTTTCAGGCATTTCTTCATCCTTTCATCCAGCTGCAGATAGAAGTCCTTATCCATATCGTATTCATCCAGATAAAAAAACGCTATCACAGTTTTCATCACATCCTTAACTTCCTGCTGTGCATTTTCAAGAATAGTTTTGGATTTTTCTTCTCTATAGGCTTTAGGATTTTCAGGACTATAAATGTCACTATCGCCAACAATAGTTACATAATCTTCGAGATCCTTATCTGACATTTCAAGAACCCTCTTTGAAAGGTTTGTGGCCATTTCCTGAATCTCTTTTACTTTTTTCTGCTCGAATTTTATAAATCTATGCCATTTATTGATAAATGCAGTATTTTTATCCAGTTCTTCGATGTTGATCCAATCCTGAACCTTTATAGGTTTCGGGTTCTCTGCAACACATTCAGATGTCTGGAGAAAATATCTGAAGCCATCCTTTTCATATATTCTTCCAAGTGGAAATAACCTGCATATTCCAGGACGATAAGCATGAATACTGCAACGACCATTTTCAAGGAATTTACACCCCTCATCCATTTTCATGTTCGGAAGAATGATTCCATCTATCATCGAAAGCTCTATAAACATATCCACCAGCAGCTTATCAAAGTTTTTACCAGTGCCTTTACAGAGCTGATACATGTCATAGGGAGTAAGAACGATGGATTTACCCATATCAGACTTGCAGCATTTACTGCAGCCCTTGCAGCCCTCAGTATCGCAATTTACAAGATCATCCTGAATATATAATTTTCCATCTGAAATATCGTTTATATTCTCATATCTTAGCATTTTTAGTCTTAAACCTTTCTTTTGTCACCCTATGTCATTATACTTTGAATTATGTCTTCTCCGCAAGTCTTATAGGCCATTTTTTTATTGCTTATTAGTATACTGAGTGTTAAAATTTTACCATCATAATATATTGAAAGAGGAGGTTCAATATGAAGCACATCACAAAGAAATTGCTGGCAATTCTGCTGGCCGCAGCCATAGTTATTTCAATGGGAATAACTACAACACCTGAAGTAAATGCTGCGTCAACAAAGTATAAAAAGGGTGTTTACATTTCTAAAAGCTATCTCTATAACAGCTCAAAATGGGTTAATACAAAGATAACCCGAAGCACTATTTATACAAAGGGAGGTTTCTATGTTTATCTTCCTGAGCGAGGTGATACCATAGCTAATCTTAAAGCCACTAAAAACAAAGCCATTGTCAGAGTATCCCATACCGGAGTAACATCTGTTCAGACAGGTTCAACATATACATATGTTCCTTATGTATATATAAGCTACATAACAAATAAGCCTGGAACAATTAACATCACCTTCAAAATAAAAAAAGCTGATGGAAAATACAGAAGTAAAAAGGTTCACAAGTTCACTGTTATTTCTTCCCCTGACAATTATTCATTTAAGAACATAAGTTTTGGTGGGCATACTATTTTTGATGCAAAAACAGTAATGAAAAATAAGATTAAAACTACAAAGACTATATCTGATTACAGAACTGGTCTTTCAAGCGGAAGATTCTATGTAACTCCAAATGATGGTTATAAGATTACCGGTCTTGTAGTTTGTACAACAGATAAGGATGGTTCATACAAGGCAAGAAGCTATGCTAATGGTGCAACTATTCCAACATCGCAAAATCCAAGCTATGGTTCATTTAATGGAGGAAGTGAAAGTGGCACAACCCGAAAATATACATATGTTTACATTTCCTACAAGGACACCAAGCTTCATACAGCTTATAAATACTCTGTTGTAAATGTTCATGGAACACAGGAAATCAAATGTGTTCACCGTGATTCAGACGGTAAAGTTTATACATCATATTATTTACCAGGAAGCTCTGGCTCGAGCTTTACTCTTTATTCTGAATAAACGGAGGTGAACCATTATGAAATATACTAAAAAAACTAAAATTACAGCCTATACTCTTATACTTATGTTTGCTATCAGTCTTCTGTCTTTTGCAAATATAAACACACAAGCAGCATCTAAAACAAAGAAGGAATCATATATAGGTCGTTACACATTAGGAAGTACAATAGACCTGAACAATGTTGCTGATGTAAAAATAAATGGTAAACCTATTACATCCTCCGCTCTTAGAGGACAGATAAGTGTTATAAAAACTGCTACTCGTTACAACCACATAAAACTTCGTACACAGGCATATTATACCGATCCAGCACAATATAAATCATATGCTGCCTATGAGAGAAGACGTGACAGCTATAAATATTATACAACCTTTGATTATTCAATAAGATTCCTCAGACCAACAACCTTTAAGCTTACATATACCAGATTCACAGAATATGAATACAAATACGATCAGAATAAAAAAAGTGGATTATATCTGCCAGGTACCAGAACTATATCAACTTATAAAATCAAGGTTTCTGCTAATACTGCTCCAATCAAGTCAATCAAACTTGGTAAGGCTATAAGTTCATACACAGCATCAGGAACACAGACGCAGGATATCACCACTGAAACATATTATCCATATCTTGGAAAGAAAAATGCAAAGCTTCTCGCTAAGGCTAATCCAGGATTCAAGATTACAAGTATACTAGTAGTTACAAAGGATCCTAAAACAGGGTACACCAAATACAAAGTTGTTAAAAATGGAAAAACTATTCCTGTAAATACATATAAAAACAAAAATAGTGTTACTAACCCAATGCCTGAAACTACAATTTATGTAGCATATAAAGATACATTTACAGGTGTCAGCACAACCTATTCACAGGGTGCTGATGGAAGAATCACAACAACTAACAGATACTGGTCAAATAGTGAGAAAAAGTGGAAGACAGAATCAACAACTAGATCAATCCCAAACATGGGATCATATTACCAGTCTGAAACCTTCTACTATGTAAAATAGTTACCATTCACAGTTTATGATATATAATTGAAAACAACTGCTGAACAGTTACAAATGTATTAAATAATTGTTAAAACATTCACATTTATATTCATATGGATATAAAAATGATGATAAAGGGATGCATTTAATGATTATTATAGAGGCAGCTTCTCTTTAGTACCACAGTATTGGTACAAAGAGGAGCTGCCTCCTCTCTTTATCTAAGTAAAATAACAATTCAAGTTTACTCATCTGTCAATAATTACTGTTTGTGCAATATCACTGCGTGATATGCAAGGATTACTATGTAATCGACAGCTAACTCAAAAAGCATTCCATCAGGGGTTGAATAAATGTTAAAAAAATGTTACAATGTTGCGGTGTGTTAGTGTTTACATAAAACTGTAAAAGGAAGAAATTACAATGTCAAAAAAACATAAGATTAAAATAGTTCTATACCTGGCTATTCTATTTGTTGTCTGTATATCAGGAAGTATGAATGCACGGGCAGAAGGCTGGGTAAAAAGCGGAAGTGACTGGAAGTATTCAGAAGGAGATGTCTATCTGAAAAATATGTGGCGGTATCTTGATGGAAACTGGTACTATTTCGGATCTGACGGAAATATGGTCAGAGGTGCCAAGAAGATAAATGGTCATACTTACTACTTCAGTAAATCAAGACATGGTATCTGGAAAGACGGTGCCATGATGACAAACTGCTGGCAGTTTGTTGATGGAAAGTATATGTACTTCAATTCTTCAGGTCACTATGTGAATGACCACAGTCAGGAAATTGGTTCCATTAAGGGAGTTGATGTTTCAGAATTCCAGGGAAATATAAACTGGAGTGCAGTCAGAAACCAGGGAATAAGCTTCGCATTTGTCAGAATCGGTCACGGAAACCACAATATGGATCCATATTTCGGAACCAATATGATAAATGCAAATGCTGCCGGAGTAAAAACTGGAGTATACTTCTACAGTACTGCTAAGAGTGCATATGACTCAAGGCTCGATGCACAGTGGGTTATCGATCAGATGAAAGGCTACAATGTTAATTATCCGGTAGCTATCGATATGGAAGATTCAAGTCAGCTGTTTCTTGGTAAACAGACTCTGACATACATAACCAAGGTATTCTGCGATGAGATTAAAGCAGCAGGTTACACTCCTATGGTTTACTGCAATGAGAACTGGGCAAGCAATTACCTCGACTTCTCAGAGCTTGACGGAGTATATAAATGGGTTGCAAGATACAGTGGAAATTATGATACATCCATTTCCAGAAGTATATGGCAGACAAACAGCAGAACACTTCTAGATGGTATCAGCTCTAACTCAGTTGATCTTAACTTCTGCTACAAGGATTTCACTACTATTGTTACAGCAAGAACTGGTCCTAAGGCTGGATATACCAAGAATACAACACCTGTACCAAGCAGAACTGCTTATACAGCGGCTCAGACTGGTTGGCAGAAGACAGGAACCAAATGGTGGTACATGAATGCCGATGGTTCTTATCCAAAGAAAAAATGGAAAAAAATCGATGGCAAGTGGTATTATTTCGACGCTTCCGGATATATGAAGACCGGAATGCTCAAATATAAAGGAAATAAATACTACCTCAATAAATCTGGCGAGATGGCAGTAAGCAGCTGGGTAAAATATCGTGGTAATCTTTACTTCTTTAATAAGAAAGGTAAGATGCTTACTGGCTGGCAGAAGATACGAGGAAAGTATTACTTTTTCAATAAGAACGGCACAGTTAAGACCGGCTGGTATAAAGAAAACGGTAAACGTTTCTTCTTCTCCGATACCGGAGTGATGTATAGAAATAAATGGCTCAAACTTACAAATGGAAAATATTACTACTTCTCAAATAAAGGAATCATGTGTAAGAATAAATGGGTTAAAATAAATAATAAGTACTACTACTTCTTCCGCAATGGTATTATGGCTAGAAACAGAACAGTTAAAGGCTACTACGTTGATGAAAACGGAGTTCGCCAGCCAAAGGGTAAAATAACACCTGAGCAAAAAAATACTGAAGAAAAGAATACCGAAGAAAAAAGTACTGAAGATACAAGCTCAGAACAAAAGTAAAAAATTATGGTGGCGGTAAATGTCTGAAAGACATATACCGCCACCTTTTTAATTTTGCTTCATATTATGTTTCGCGTTATGTTGCAATTCAAATTATGCTTCACTGAAAAGTGCTTCAAATTCTTCGCCTGTAACCTTTTCTTTTTCAAGAAGAAGCTGTGCTGATTTATGAAGTATCTCAATATTATCAGTCAATATTCTCGTTGCTTCCGAATAACATTTATCAATAATTTTCTTTACTTCTACATCGATTTCTGCAGCTACCTCTTCACTATATGGTCTCTGGTGTCCTATCTCACGTCCTATGAATACCTCTTCACCTTCTCCGGCTTCGTAGTTAAGGAAGCCCATTTTCTCTGAAAAACCATACTTGATGATCATTTTCCTTGCAACGGAGGTTGCCTGCTTAATATCCTGAGAAGCTCCTGTTGTTATATCATCGAAGATAAGCTGCTCTGCGATACGTCCACCCATGGAAACCATGATATTCTGCGTCATTCTTGTTTTGGTCCAGAACATATCATCATTATCAGGAAGCGGCATTGTGTAACCACCAGCACCTGAACCATTAGGAATAATTGAAATAGTATATACAGATTCCATTTCACTTAACAAATGGAACAGAATAGCATGACCTGATTCATGATATGCGGCTATTGCCTTCTCTCTGTCAGAAACGACCTTTGAACGCTTCTCTGTTCCTATTCCAAGCTTAACAAATGCGTCATCAATATCCTTCTTGGTTATAAATCCCCGATTATCTCTAGCAGTCTTAATAGCTGCTTCATTTACAAGATTCTCAAGATCTGCGCCCGAGAAGCCTGCCGTTGTTCTTGCAACCTCGTGAAGATTTACATCTTCGCTGAGAGGTTTATTCTTTACATGAACCTTGAGGATTTCCTCACGTCCCTTTACATCCGGACGTCCTACTACAACTCTTCGGTCGAATCTTCCCGGTCTCAGAATAGCAGGATCGAGAATATCAACTCTGTTAGTTGCTGCCATCACTATAATGCCTTCATTCTCGCCGAAACCATCCATTTCAACAAGCAGCTGGTTAAGTGTCTGCTCACGCTCGTCGTGGCCGCCTCCAAGTCCTGAACCACGTCTTCTGGCAACAGCATCTATTTCATCTATAAATATTATACATGGTGAATGCTTCTTAGCATCTGCAAAAAGGTCTCTTACTCTGGCGGCACCAACTCCGACAAACATTTCTACAAAATCAGAACCTGATATTGAGAAAAATGGAACTCCTGCCTCTCCTGAAACAGCTTTTGCAAGAAGTGTCTTACCAGTACCCGGAGGGCCTTCAAGGATAATACCCTTAGGAATTCTTGCGCCTATCTTGGTATATTTGCCTGGGTCTTTCAGGAAGTCAACAACCTCAGCCAGCTCTTCCTTTTCCTCATCAAGACCTGCAACTTCGTTAAATGTAACATCAACCTTTACATCTTTTTTTGCTCTGTTCTTTCCGAAATTACTGAGATTACCACTTCCACCTACGCCACCGCTTGAGGATATTTGCGTATTGAGCATCATTACATAAATAATGAATAGAATAACAACAAACAGATATGGGGCTATTTTCTCAAGCAGTCCAGGTCTTGCCACATCCTTCAGTTCATACTCAACATCCGAGTGATTTTCAAGAACTTTCTGCGTTTCCTTTACATCAGGGGTGTAATAGATAATCTTATTATTTTCTTTCTTAGTTACATGAATCGTTCCTGTCGGGACCTCACTGTTCTGGCAAATGACTACAGATAAAATGTCATTATCCTTCAGATCCTCAGCCAGTTTTTCATCATTATAACTGGTATCGACATTTATCGGTCGAGTCATTATCACGTATAGTCCAAAAAACAGCAACGCAATAATAACATATGCCATCAGAAGACCGCCGGCACCAGTTCCCTTCTTCTTTTCCAAGTTTCTCTTTCCTCCAAAACTTTATTATCGTTGTTTATAAAGTACTTTCATCAACAACACCTACATAAGGCAGATTTCTGTACTTAGCAGCATAATCCAGTCCGAAACCGACTACAAATTCATTTGGAATTGTAAATCCGGTCATATACATATCAACATCTACTACTCTTCTTTCAGGCTTATCAAGAAGTGTAACCATTCTGAGAGATGCAGGGTGACGCTCCAGAAGCATCTTTTGTACAAGAGCAAGAGATCTTCCTGAATCAACGATATCATCCACTACTATAACATCTCTACCCTCTATATTCTGATCCAGGTTTTTCTTAATGATAACACTACCCGAAGACTCTGTTGCATTTCCATAGCTTGATATTCCCAGAAAATCAAATGTAACAGGTATAGTAATTCTCTTCGCCAGTTCACACATAAAGAATACTCCACCATTCAGAACACCAATCATATGAACTGTACGGCCAGCATAGTCCTTATCTATCTGAACAGCCATTTCATCAGCTCTTTTGTAAATGTCTTCTTCTTTAACCAAAACCTTGATATTTTCTTCCATAGTTCACCTCGAATTTAGTCAATTATTCACTCCGATTCAATAAATGTAATCTGTCCGACAGTCCTGGTTTCCGGAGTTACCTTATAGCTTTCGCTAAGTCTGTGTCCCACAACCCATACAATCTCATTTCCATCCGCAACAACCAAAATCTTAGAACGCTTACTTCTCTCTATCTTATTATCTGTAAAAAACCTCGACAGCTTCTTTCTGCCTCCACTGCTGCTAATAACTATATAATCATCCTTTTCAGCAGTTCTGAGGGTAAGCACAAATTTTATTTTATCATAATCTATCATTTTAGTATATTCTTTTTTGGATATTTCGAGGTCTCTGGTATAAGGAAATGTAGTAATCTCAATAGTTCCGATACTATCAGTTACTCCTGTTTCTGACTGTCCTTCTCCTGGAACAGTTCTTATCTCAATCCTCTCATATATTCTTTCAGCTCTGAGAGAATACGGCAGATCCACGCTTTTTCCGGACTCTTTCTCAGAAAGCTGAATCACACTACTGATATGATTCCTTGTAATATCCTTTCTTTTGCCGCAGCATGCTTCAATCATGCCAAGAACAAGTTCGCCCTGGGAAAGGCTGCCAAGATGCCTTAATGTTTCAACCCTTACCGAAGCAGAATGGTCATCAGAATAATACAGATTTTCTATTTCATTTTCAACATCTTTTTTAAGCTGTCTTGCATCTAATGCAATGTCCGTAATATGGTCTGTTGCTCCTTCATTAATCTCTTTCAGAATCGGCATTATAACATTTCGGATCTTATTCCTGCTATATTCGGTCATAAGGTTTGTGGAATCAGTTCTAAAGTCCTGTCCCATTTCTTTTAGATATTGTTCAATAGCGGCTCTGTCGGTCATTAGAAGGGGTCTGATTATCCTGCCTCGAACAGGCTGGATACCAGCCAGCCCAAACAGTGAGCTGCCACGAATCATATTATATAAGACCGTTTCAGCCAGATCATCCCTATTATGCGCAACCGCTATTTTTACATTGCGGCCATTAGAAAGTTTAAGAGCTTCTTCTTCAAAGCATTCATATCTGAAGATTCGCCCAGCCTCCTCCTCAGTAAGATGGTTTTCACGTGCCATAGAAGGAATGTCCCTGAAGTAAACCTGACAGTCAACCTGCAGTTCTTTGCAGAGTTCTTCTACAAAATGCTGATCTGAATCAGCCTCCTCACCTCTAATTCCATGATTTATATGAACTGCCTTTATATATAGGCCGCCTGTTTCATCTCTCAGCTGGACAATCAGTCTTAGAAGGCACACTGAATCAGCGCCACCAGACACACCAACAACAACTGCACTTTCTTCATTTCCAAGCGTGTTTGCTCCCAGCATGTTGTTTTCAAACATATATTTTTTTACATTTTCGAACAAATCTGTTTTCATATATATTACCCGGATTCTTTTTCGATAAAGCTAATGCCACTCACATTTAATCTGGCGTTACTATTCACGGTTAACTAAAAAAAATTATTAAATCCACTTTCTAACAGAAATGTCGAGTAGGATAAAACTTCCACTACTCGACATTACTTATCATCTTCCTTTGGTTTTATAACGATTTCATCTCTGTTAACAAGACCAAGCTTATTCTTTGCTTCATCTTCGATATATTTCTTGGTCTTCATATACTTTTCTTTTTCAACAAGCTCATCTGCACGAGCCTTTTCGTTATTGAGCTGTTCTTCAAGCTGAACCTCTGTGATAGCAAGTTCCTTACTTTGTCTATGCAATGAGAAGCTTCTTACACTGCATGCAACAATAACAGTGATAACAACAACCATGATAAGAAAGGCTGTCAGACCAGACTGCTTATTCGATTGTACCACACGTCTCTTGCTCATAATCAGATACACCACACTTTTCTTCTTCGTCTTACTTTAGTAACCACACTTCTCTAAAAGAATCATAACATGATAAACAAATCAGTAAGAGCCAATTCATAATTATACACAAAGTTAACATAAGTTTCAACTATAAAGTTTACATCCTTGCTGAATCTATACATTATGTTTTTTATTCACGGTTAACTCTTATATGAGTTCGAACATATCCGCTGCTTCTTCCTTCTTAACGCTTTCAGCAACCTTAAGTACCTTTGCCTTTACAGACTTATTTCCAAAAGAAATCTCAATCACGTCTCCAACCTTCACATCGTAGGAAGCTCTGGCAACCTTGTCATTCACTGAAACTCTGCCTGCGTCACAAGCCTCATTTGCCACAGTTCTTCTTTTTATCAGTCTTGATACCTTTAAATATTTATCTAGTCTCATAATAATCCCCTTTTTAGTCACATCATAAAGATAATATTCCCAGTTGATTCAGAATACACAAGTGAAAAATAATGCCTGCTGTGTATACACAGCAGACATTTTATTTCAAGCATTTATATACTTACAGACTCATTATGCATTGATAGCATCTTTAAGAGCCTTACCAGCCTTGAACTTAGGAGCCTTTGAAGCAGGAATTGTGATAGACTCATTTGTTCTTGGGTTGTGTCCTGTTCTCTCTGCTCTCTCTGATACTTCAAATGTACCAAATCCTACAAGCTGTACTTTATCTCCAGCCTTTAATGCATCTTCTACAGCTTCAACAAAAGCCTTTAAAGCCTTCTCTGAATCTGCCTTTGTAAGTCCTGATTTTTCAGCCATAGCTGCAACAAGTTCTGTCTTGTTCATTTTGGAATCCTCCTAAAATATATACTTATTATTCGTCATTTTAGATTGTTATGCCCAACTAAAACGCTGTATCTAATTATACTTTTTTAGCCCTGTTTGTCAAGGTTATTTTGGCTAAAATTAGCCATTTCCCCTATATTTTTCATGAAATTTTACGTTTTTACAATTATGTAAATCACTTTGTCATAATTATGTAAATGCGAGCATGAAAATGCTGCTACACAGTTAACTCTATTGTGTATGATGCTTCAAAGGTTTCTCCCACACCAAGGGCATTATCATAGTCCCTGTCCTCAATATTTCCTGAGAAGCTCTCCTGATCAGCTCTTCCATACCATGGCTCTATGCAGATAAATGGTGCTCCCTTTCCAGCAGGGGACCAGATACCGAAGAGCGGCGCATCAAACATAACTGATACATATGACATTCCATCTGGTTTGCACAGAGTAACCTTATTAGCCTGTGAGCCTTCAAATATAAGCGCATCCTTATCGAACATATGCTCATCAATAGCTACCAGACCTCCATCATTCTTAAGTACATTTCCCTCTGATTCTATAAGTCCATTTGAGCTAAGCAGTGAATATTTAAGATCCTTATCTGTATCAAAATTAAGCTTATACTCTGACTGTTTTGATTTTGAATCCAGTGGGCATACAAACGCTGGATGACCACCTATCTGGAAATGTATCACCTTATCATCAAGATTGATTACTCTCCAGGTTGTTTCGAGTTTATAGCCATCAAGCTTATAAGCGATTTCGAGGGCAAACTTATAGGGATATCTCTTTATCGTATCCTGATTGTATTCAAGTCTGAAAAGAATGCTCTTTCCATCAGACTGCTTTACCATTTTAAAATCCAGATCTCTGGCAAAGCCATGCTGAGACATATGATAATCCACTCCATTAATAGTGAATTTACTGTCCTTCAGACTTCCAACTATGGGAAAAAGAACAGGCGCATGTCTCTTCCAGTATTTCTCATCAGCATTCCAGATGTATTCCTTGCCATTCTCCTTTGACAGGATGCTTACAAGCTCTGCTCCCTGCTGATTAATTGTAACCTTAAGTCTAAGATTCTCAAGATAAAACTTCTGCATAACTATCTTATCTCCTCTTCTTTGTCATATCTTTTATAATCGTGTAATACACGTATATATCTTTTTTGATTGTGTAATCTGAAACCTTTTGAAGCTCAGATTTCCTCCAGAAATCTCTTCACCTCAGCCCATGCTTTCTTGGACTCATCAAGTATGGTTCCTGCCATCTGGAAAACATGAAACATTCCCGGATATTTGGTGAATCTCACCTTGACTCCAGCAGCCTTAGCTTTTGCAGCCACTGTTTCTGAATCGCTGAGCAGCATTTCATCTGTACCCACTTGAATGAGCATTGGTGGAAATCCGGTAAAATCACCGAACATAGGAGAAATACGTGGATCTCTTGGATTAGCGTCTCCTATATATGGATTGTTAAATATAAGTTCTGATCTGTCATTTCCAAATACCGGATCAATTTCAAAATTATCCCTATATGATTCACCACTCGCAGTAAGATCTGTCCATGGTGACATTGCAATTATTCCGGCGGGCGTTTTTCGCCACATCGATTTAAGGTTATGGCAAAGTGCCATTGCCAGACCACCACCTGCAGAATCTCCTGCAACAACAATCTGCTCCTCATGGAATCCATTTTCGAGAAGCCACTCATAGGATGCCATAGCATCTTCAAGTGCCGCAGGAAAAGGATGTTCTGGCGCAACGCGGTAATCTACTGATAGAACTGTAGCACCCATTCCAACCTCTGAATAAAGTCCTGCCATACTTTTATAATGCTTTCGAATAGCACCTACATATCCGCCACCATGAAAATGAAGAATTACCCAGGGACTATCAGAATCCACCCAGGTAAGCTTCTCCATTTCAAAATTCTCCATGGAGATTCTTTCCGGTACAAGATGCTCCGGATAGCTGAATTCTTCGTCTATATCACTTTTTCCATAAAAATTTGTACTGTATTTTGATGTCAGGCGCTTATTGTTATTAAAATCTGCAACCAGCTGTTTTACCAGTTTGCTCTTTCGACTTAATTCATCTGGCATAATACTTTTTCTCCCATCCTCTCAATAAACTTACTGAAACCTAACGAAAGCTAAATTATACCTTGAATCTTCTCTTTAGTTCTGTTGAAATAGTCCTCTGCCCAAACATCACTGTTCCAAGCAGAATCAGGCCTGTTATAAGGGGCGTTAAAATTGTAAAAATTGACCACCCGAAAACATTACACATTCCCATGATCAGGAAGAAAATGCTGAATAAAAATATAACAATTTCTGTCATTATATAGCTTTGCCAGTCATCTATTCCAACTATCATAAAAATAACTGTTGTAATGTCGACGCCAACAAGTGTAAGCGGTATTGCATAATTAAATGACCAGTTTTTGCTTCCAAGTATATAATCCAAGGCTATTACAAGTATTATCGAAAGTATCAGCTGAACCTGGATAATTCGCTGAAGACCTCTTCTGTCCCTAAAAGAGTAAAAAAGTGTCATACAGCCATACATAAGTCCTACTCCCACAATCAGAGACCAGTAAACCCCATTAAATGTATAATAATTCACAATAATCGAAGCCACCTCAGCTACAATAGCAGAGAAGATTGCGATTCTGATTATAAGCTGCATCTTTCTGAGTGACTGAGAAATATCCGGATAAGTAACTGATCTGGACTCTTCCATCATTTCATCAGAATCATCCATAGCCTCTTTGTCTGACTTATTCTCTTTACTGTTTTTTAATTTATTTGATTTACCTTTATATTTTGCATTAGTCCTGGCTTCACCTTGATGTTTTTGCATATCACCAGTTTCCGGAATAACTTCCAGAACTCCGTTGCAGAGAGGACATTTTATTGCATCGTCTAATATATTTACATTGCATCTTATACATCGTTTTGCCATGATTGTTCCCCAAAACGTTTTTATTCGTAATAAACTCCATTTGTTTCCAATGTTACATTTATTCCATCCTCAGAAAGCTTCCTGAAAAATGCTTTCTGGATACTTGTTTCTCGTATGCTGGCACTGAATGTAAGTGTCATACTGTCATTATAGGAGCAAACAGTCATTTTAATGTTTTGCCCTTTCGACATCGAAAGGATTGCCTGAAATCTGTCGATGTATTTATTATACGGATCCATGGCCGTTATTACTCCAAGGTTCGTAATGGTTGTTGTATTAGCCTTTGCAGAAGCATTATATACCTGTCTGATAGCTATTTTCTTAATAAATAATGGAATCGCTCTCAGTACCAGATTCATCTCATTTGAAACATTATAGGAGAAGAGCTTCTCGAGATTTTCCTTGGTAATCTGCTTCTTCAGGCTCTCTGCGGTTATGGCAAGAACCTCTTCAAAGGTGTAGCTTTCATTTACCGGTTCAAATATTGCCGATACAACAGCAAAAAAGTTCTTATTTGTATCCGAGGCAAAATGTGGTCTGAGATTCACGGGAACTGCCGTTGTAATTGGTTTCTTCGACGGTCTTCCCCTAAGATAATCCATATAGATTGCCCATGTATATACACCAACAAGATACTGATTGATAGTTACTCCGTAGGATTTGGCAACCTTCTTAATATCTGCAATCGGTATCAGACCATGAATGATTGCGAACTGATTAATTGGCAGCTTCTCACCCTTAATAATAACAGCTCTTTTTGTTGTATAGGTTTTCTTTTCTTTCTTTTTATAATTTCTGAGATAGCTGTCTTCAATATCAAGCGAAGTCTCAGAAGCAAGAGAATCAGTTACTCTGCCCTCCAGCTCCGGATGTTTGATTCTAATGTACTGATAAGTGATCTCTTTGAGAAATGATATCGCACCATTTCCGTCTGTCAGAGCATGGAACACTTCGAGATTTATACGATTCTTGTAATATGTAAGTCTGAAAAGATAATGCTTATTACGATATGGATTAATATACATGCAGGGGTAAGTATATTCCTCCCTTACCCTTGGTGCAGGTCTTCTGTTTTCCTCAAAATAATACCAAAACACACCAACCTTCATTGTACTGTTAAATACATCAAAATGTGGCAGCACTTTATTAAGAGAGATCTGCAATGCTTCACCATCTATCTGCTCATTAAGTAGTACAGATATACGATATACGTTGCTCATACCCTCTCTTGCAATAACGGGAAAAAGCTGGGCAGTATTGTCCAGCTTATTCCATCTTAAATTGTTATTTTTTCTTCTTTTTCTTGCCATATCTGCCAAAGAAAACCTTTCTCTGAAAAATTACCAGTTCTTCTCATTAGGTTCATTGTCAGAACCACCTATTCCTTCGTTATCACCAGATTCTCCCGAACCAGTCATGCTCTTCTGGTTATCAGCGTCACGTCTTTCTTCCATTGATTTCTCTTTCTGCTTCTCAAGATCCTTCTCCAGCTGCTGCTCACGCTTCGATTTCTGTTTTTGCTCATCCTGCTTGCCTTTGCCACCCTGCTGCTGATCATCCTGATTCTGATCTGGCTCAGGCTCTGCGCCAAGTTCCTCAAGCATTTTATCTATATCCTGTTTTAGCTGTTCTGCTTCCGGATCATGTCCATCAGTACCATAAGGATCAGCACATCCCTTCTCACAGAGCACATTTCTTGCTGCCTGAAGAGTTCTTACAGCATTTGCCTTCTGTTTTTCTGTATCAATATGATCAAAATCTATCTTATGAAGCATTGCAAGTGCAAGGTTAACCCTGATATCGCATTCCTTCTTCTCAGTCGGATGACACTCCAGAGCTGTCTTATAGTCTGAGATAGCGCTGTCATAATCTTCTATCTGATAATAACCATTACCAGCATTATAATATGGAACATAGCCTTCTGGAATATTCAGCTTTGAAAGAAATTCTTCTATTCCTATATGGTACTTTCCATTATTATAACTGTGCACGAAGCCAGCATTCAACAAATATCTGATACCAAGAAAAAGTGCTATTATCACAAGAACTACACTGAGAATATTTATTATCCGCATGAAGCCGATTGGATCTTCAATCTTGAAAAACTCTTCTCTGTCTTTTTTTCGCTCAGCTTTGATGCGGGCTCTGTCCTCAAGCCTTTCCATTCGTTTCGCTTCCTGCTTCTCAATCTTTTTCAGCTTTTTCTGCTCACGAAGGTTTTCTTTTTCAGTTGTCTTACTGTTTGTTTCGCTCATTTAGAGATTCCCTTCTTCTACAGTCTACCTCGTCTGATAAATATGAACAGCTCAATTCCCATGAGTATCAGAAGTGGTATTGCATACATGAAATATGTATCCTCATAACTTACAGAATCTGACTTTTCAACTGTCAGTGAGCTTCCGCTCTTTATAGATTCAACTATATATTTTACATTTGCCGTACTCGTCATATGAATATAATCCAGATCAAGTTCTCCCGCCAGACTTTTAAGTGTCGACTCATCAATCTTCGACAGAGCGTCCTTTCCGGTTTCTGGATCAGTCAGATAGTAAAATGTACTTCCCTGCATTCTTCCGCCGTTATCAGTTCCGTATCCAAGTACAGCCCCTGAATCAACCAGTGGCTCCAGATCTTTAAATGACATCAGAGATGAATCATCTGTTATCTCTCCATCACTTATGAAGAAGAGAATAGTAAGTCGTCCGGCTTTCTGGTTCGAAGACTCCAGCAGCTTCTTCATTTCATCATAGGAGGTATTGAGGGAGCTTCCCTTGGCATAGTATTTATCAGGCATTTTTATTGTGGAAAATGCATCCTTTACGGTTTCATGATCCTGAGTAAATGGACACAGAACCTGAGCTCTGTTATCGAATCTGATAAGTCCAAAATTACTTCCTGACAGTTCATCTATTATATACTCGGTATCCTTTAGCACACCCTCCATGCGGGTATCCTTGCCATCATAATCCTCTGCCCACATACTCATCGTAGTATCAACCACGAAAAGCACATCCAGATTCTTCATTTCAACAGTAGCATTGTATTTCTTCTCCATTATTCTTAAGTTTATAAGAAACAGAAGAATAAGAACTAACGCAACTCTCAGAATACCGAAAATCTTATACATAATTTTAGTTTCTTTTTTAAGGATAGCGAACAAATATGCACCAAAAAGCACTACCAGCACTATCACCACAAGAAACACTGGCACTATAGGTTTCGTTATCATAATCTAACCACCAATCCGATAATCATTGTTATCAAAACAGCTATCATTAAAATAATAACAGGCCACTTCGGCTGATCATTTATTTTCGTAATAGTAACTTCTTCAACCTCAAGAGCTTCCTCATGCTCTATGTCAGCAACGATATCATCTACTGAAAGACTTTCACTCTGCTTATAGAACTTTCCGCCTGTCTTTTCAACGCTTTTCTTGAGTTCTCTCTCATCTGTATCATAATCGGTAGTGTTCATACCGCTCCAATTATCTCTGTTTGGAAATATACCAAATACCTTTATGTCATTCTTCTTGCATATATCAGCCGCCTCATCCAGTTCTACGAGAGGTTTCATGAGCTGTTCCTGAGAGTTATCAGTTGACATTATGATAATTCTGGTTCTATCCTCATCTTCCAGCCTTGGGAAGCTGTACATACAGGATGCAAGTCCTTCACCGATCAGCGAACTACCCTTTGTATAATTATTTACAAGAGTTCCCGCATCATAAAAATCCAGTTTTTCCTGCATTTCCATATAATCGGCATACTCAGATTCATCATACTGGATATACCCGGTCTGTGGATCATAGAACTTATCCATGTATTCCTTCTGAAGCACGAAATATTCTTTAATCTCCTCAAGCTTGCTGATGACAAAATCATAATCATCCGTCATAGGCACATAAAGAACACTTGAAGTGTTAAATATGCATATTCCAAATCTGTCTCCGTCAAGTCCTGCTACGACGCCTTCAAGATTCTCAACCAGCTCGTAATTCAGCTCATATATAGAATAGGAAACGTCCATGCAGAGAAAGATATCTCTCTTCTTGGTACCATTATTAACAGTTTCCTTTCTTGCCGGTCTTGCCACGAGCACAAAGCTTGCAATCATGCTGATAATAATGCATGCCTCAAGAACAATACTAACAAACAGATAGAGCTTTTTTCTTTTCTTATAAATATCAAGCTCCTTAACAAAGCTGGTATTAGCTGCTTTTATTCCACCCTTATATTTAATTTTTCTGCGAATTATGTGCATTACAACTGTCAGTGCCAGAAGAACCGGAATACCGATTTTAAGCACCAAAGGATGTATCAAAAACATTTTATTTCCTCCAACTTTCTATTACAGCTCTGGTTCTCTGCACGGATCCCATAACATCAGTTCTTGATTCCAATGCAAATTCAGGCTCATAGTATTCACGAACCAGATTAGTAAGCTGAGGCATATTTACCTTCTTAATTTCGGAAAGAGTATATTTCTGAACTTTAATTCCAGTAACATCATGAACAAACAGTCTGATACATATACTCATTTTTTGATAAGCCTGTCTTACCGTTATTTTTTGATTTCTAAGATCCATCTCAATACATGTCAGCTCGCCGATATACTTCTTCTTAAGCCCTTCAAGAGTTGATTCTGCGATTCTTTTAAGCTTGATCTGCTTAGCTTTCTTCAATCTGTCACCCAGTCTTTTTCTGAGTAACACCTGGGCAATAATAACTCCGGCAATAAAAAGAACCGCGAGGATAAGCCATAATATCATATATTGAAACGGTGCTTGTAACTCAACCGATGTTTTCATTCTTATGCCTCTCAAACAGTTCAACTATCTTGTCAACAATCTCTGATTCCTTGCTGATGGATACTGAACTGATCTGATTTTTCTTATATAATTCCTGTACCTTCTTCTTTCTCGCAAGTCTCTCATCTACCTCAGCTTTGTGAAGTGTCTTGTCATGAAGAAGATATTCCTTCTCATAGCTCCTTGATTCCAGGTCAAATAACCTGTTTCCAGTCAGATATGCATCTTCAATAGATATGATCATTACATCATTAACAACTGTCAGTTCCTTAAGAAGCTTTTCCGAAAGAGTTGCCTCACCTGCCATATCTGTAATGATGAAAATAATCATTTTTCTTCTGATATTTTCTGCCACATATTTCAGCGTTTCATTTATAGGTTTTGCCTCTTCAAATTTGAGGCATTTCTCATAACTAAGAAGAAGCTGCTCCATGTGAACCTTACCGGATTTGAAAAAGCTGAAATCATATCCCTTGTCTGTGCTTGTCATAAGAGCATAATCATCACTATGATCATTGACCAGATAACTTATGGTTGCAAAGGTCGAAAGAGCAATCTCTGATTTGGGTTCTCCTGCATCAGTGTCCCCATGCATCTTAAGTCCTGAGTCACCTACAAAAAGAATGTTATGCTTCTTCTCAGCAATAAATCGGCGTATCAGCACTCTTCCTGTTTTAGAGGAAGATTTCCAGTCAATATCCCGGACAGAATCCCCATACACATACTCTCTAAGGTCATCAAAGTCGTAGCTTCGCCCCTTGTAAATGGATCCGAATCCACCGTCCAGAATATTTGAAGTTTTTTTCCTGGTATATAGTTCAATCGAAGCTTTAATCTTCGCCAGATAATCGTAATCCATTCCTACTCCTGTTTTTCTATACAAAAAGTCACTATACTTTTCTTAAAATGTTCATGCCTTTACATAGACTTTTATTCATTATGGAGTCTGCACAGAGCCGACTATTCTGTCTATGATGGTCTCAACAGTTATATTATCTGCAATCGCTGCATAGTTCAGTTCTACTCTATGTCTCAGTACCTGATGACGAAGCAGTTTTACATCATCTGGTGTAACATAGGTTCTTCCATAAATAAGCGCCACTGCCTTAGCTATCTTCATAAATGCAATAGATGCTCTCGGGCTGGCTCCCATTTTAACATAACGACTGAGTTCTTCCGGAAGCACCTTTTCTGCATGTCTTGTAGCATCAACTACAAATGCAATATATTTCTTAATTGATTTATCAACATAAACCTTTTCAGCTATTGACTGAAGGTTATCAATATCCTTGATTGAAAGAACAGGTGGTGTCTTCTTGATTGCACCTGCTTCTATACGACGAAGGATTTCTGCTTCATCCTCTGGGGATGGATAGGTTATCTTTTCTTTTATGAGGAAACGGTCCGTCTGTGCCTCAGATAGCAGATATGTTCCTTCCTGTTCTATCGGGTTCTGAGTTGCAATTACTATAAATACATCACCAGGCATTTTATAGGTATTTCCACCAATTGTAACCTGTCTCTCCTGCATCGCCTCAAGCATAGCACTCTGAGTTTTAGCACTAGATCTGTTAATCTCGTCCAGCAGAACAAAGTTTGCAAATACTGGTCCCAAAGTTGTATCAAATCTTCCTGTTGACTGGTTATATACCTGTGTACCAATAATATCACTTGGAAGAAGATCCGGTGTACACTGAATACGTGAAAACTGTCCATCTACCGCATCAGATATAGTCTTGGCTGCGGTTGTCTTAGCCAGTCCCGGAACTGACTCTATAAGCACATGTCCGTCAGCTATAATTGAAGCTATGAGGGCAAACTTAAGATTCTGCTGTCCAACAACCTTTCCATCATAGTACTCAGACAGTTTTCTGATTACTTCCTGAGCATACTTAAACTCATCCTGTGATATTTTTACATCAGCCTGGTTATTATAATTATCCATAACTCTAATCCTGCACTCCTATTATATTTTTTCTGATATACATCATTGATTTACTTCTTCTACTTCTTTCCCTTCTTGCCGCCCTTATTAACGGACTGTTTACTTCCTTTATTCTCAAAAGACTTGTTGTCTTTGTCCTCAGAAGCCTTTTTTATCTTATCCCCTCTATTTTCGGAAGACCTGTTATCCTTAGCCGCTTTTTCCTTAGCTGCCTTGTCCTTAACAGCTTCTTCTATTGTCCTTTCCTTGCTGCCTGATAGTTCCTGAATCTTTCTCTCCTGAACCATAGGTCTATAGTTTTGGTTATGATGAGTAAGGATTGGCTCTATATACTGAGATTGATAATAATGATAGAGCGCCTTATATTCTTCGGTCTGATTGTCATTTGCATGGCCATGCATCTCATCAAAATTCTTGTCCTTACGAACCTTCTTAATTACGTGAAGGGATACATTTGCCGCATGAGACGACAGCCTTTCAAAGCTGTTAACCAGATCAAATAGTTCAACGCCTCCTTCAATGCTGCAAACTCCATCCTGAAGTCTCTCAACATGATGGGACTTAATAACTTCCTTAAGCTCATCTATCACTTCTGAAAGAGGTTCAACTCTGACTGCAAGATAGACATCATCACCAGTAAAGGACTTAACTGCTGTTTCTATAGTATATTCCACTGCTGCTATAATTGTTTCGACTTCTTTGTGGCCTGCAGGTGAAAAATGTATGTCCTGTTCATTCTTGTCCTTTGCCACATAAGCGATATTCATGCAATAATCGCCCATTCTTTCGAAATCTCCAATAGAATTCAGGATTTCAGAAACTCTAAGCTTATCATCTCTTGTAAGCCTCTTCCTATCAATACGAACAATATATGTTGAAAGTACAGTTTCACACTTATCGATAAATGCTTCATTTGCCTCCATTTCCAGCAGCTTTGATTCATCATATTCGTAGATCATGCTTGTGGCAAGTCTGTAATTCTCAAGAATAGCCTCACTCATTTTCATGATAAGTGTTTTACACTGATCCAGCGCAATTGTTGGTGTATTCAGAAGCATGTCATCAAGCTTAGCAAATTCCTTATCAGTATCGCTTGTTATCTCACCACCCGTAATCTTCTCTGTGAGGGCAGAAACCTTCTCAGAAAATGGAAGAAGAATCAGACTTGTCAGAAGGTTAAAAAGCAGATGCACTGTAGCGATGCTGCTTCGGTTAACAACCTTCGACATAAAAGGAAGTCCGATTGTGTGATGGAGCAGATATATTGATATTGAGAAAAATACAGCTCCGAAAACATTAAAAAATACATAACCTACAACCAGGCGCTTTGCTTTTTTGTTAGCACCAATTCCACCCATTATCGTTGTGGAGCATTTTCCTATATTCTGTCCAATGATTACCGGAATTGCTACAGCATAGGATATTGCTCCTGATGCAGAAAGTGACTGAAGAATACCAACTGAGGCATTTGAGCTCTGCAGAATTATTGTAACAACAATTCCCGTCAAAATGCCAACAAACGGATTCTCAAATGAAATAAAAAAAGATTTAAATACTTCCGAATCCTCAAGTGGCTTAAAAACCTCCTCCATCAGAGTCATTCCATAGAAGAGCATTCCAAGTCCAACCAGAATTCCAGCAACATTTTTCAGATTTTTTTTCTTTGCAAATACAATGATAAATGCACCTGTTCCTGCAAGGATCGGTGCTAATGAAGACGGTTTCAGAAATTCCAGTACATTGCTTCCCGATCCCAGATCTCCGAGACGAAGAATCTGTGCGGTAACTGTACTACCAAGGTTTGAACCAAACACAACAGGCATGGCCTGTGCCGCTTTCATGATGCCTGCATTAACAAAGCCCACCAGCATTATCGTAGTGGCAGCAGAGCTCTGAATAATCGCAGTAACACCTGCTCCGAATGCCCATCCTTTTATCTTTCCAACGCCTTTCTTCTTACTTGTTGTTACTTTTTCAAGTAGTCTTTCCAGACCAGAACCTGTCAATTTCTCAAGTGAGGAGCTCATACTACTCATTCCGAACAGAAACAGACCGATTCCGCCAAGCAACTGTAATACCGACAAAACGTCCATCAATTTTTCCTCTCTTTTAACACAGTAAAAACCTAAGATAAAGTTTTCCCTTTATCTCAGGTTTTACTTACTAATCCTGAATTATTCAGCTTTTGGAATATTCTTATATCTGACTATTTTCATAGTCGCATTCTTAATGAATTCTTCCTTACGAAGCTTCACTTTAGAAATCTGTTTATACATGGGGCGACCTTTATTGACTTTATTTTTAAGTTTTTCAAAATACTCGATATTGTCAAAATACTCCTCTGTTGGGAATATCTCAGCAACTATCTTACCATTCTCATCATAAACCAGAACTTCCTGAACATTATCATCTCTGGAAATATTCTGTTCCAGCTCTTCTGGAGAAATATTTTCGCCATTGCTGAGAATAATCAGATTCTTCTTACGACCTGTAAGATAAATAAAATTATCTTCATCTACATATCCAAGATCTCCTGTATGATACCATCCATCTATCAGTGTTTCAGCAGTAGCCTCTGGATTCTTGTAGTAACCCTTCATGACGATCTCGCCCTTAAATGCAAGCTCGCTGTCCTCAGTAACTTTAACCTCAAGTCCCGGTACAAGATGTCCTACACTTCCATCCTTTTTGTGAAGTGGTCTGTTAACTGCTGTAACTGGGGAACATTCAGTTGCTCCATATCCATTAAGTATTTCGATACCCCATGTACGGAACTCTTCAACATACATAGGATCAAGAGCTGCTCCACCACAGATAATATATTCAAGATTTCCACCGAATACCTTCTGAATCGTTCCGTAAGTTTTACTACGAACATCTAGTCCAGCCTTCAGCAGAATGTCAGTTGATTTCATGAGACCTTTGAAAGCCTTGGTCTTACCCTTCTTAGCTACCTCTGCCCAAATCTGCTTGTGAAAGAATTCTACAAACATCGGAACAAGGAACATGGTCTGTGGACCAAACTCTTCCATATTCTTCTTAACGTATTTGAGACTCTTATTTATAAAGACTGGACAACCATAGTTGATAACCATAAGGATTCCAACCACAAGTCCAAAAGCATGGTGGAAAGGAAGAACTGCAAGCACTCCTCCACTCGGTTCAAAAAGCATACTTGTATGAACTATCTCATATGCAATATTATGATTTGTAAGCTCTACTCCTTTACTTACTCCTGATGTTCCTGAAGTAAACAGAATCGTCGATGTTTTTTCCTGCTCAACTTCGTATTCTAAGTATTCCTTAGCACCTTCTTTAAGAAGATTTCTTCCTTCTTCAAGGATATCATCAAAATCCTTTAGATTATAGGTTTCTGCAGCAATTCCTGCATGCAGCTTGTCATAATAAGTACCTGTTATAAAGCCTGCATCGGCATCACCCATTTTTGCAAGTGCTGATACCTCTTCCTCCGGAAGACTCTTATCTATTGCTACAGCTACATTTCCTCCATTAACAGTTGCCAGATAAGCGATAATCCACTCATAGGAGTTTTCTCCGATGATGACTACATGTTTATCTTTGATTCCCTTGTTATACATCCATGTTCCGAATGCATTTACATCTTCCTTCAGATCGAAGTATGTTTTCTTCATCTCTCCAGACTCACAGGGATAGATAAATGCGGTCGCCTGCGGTTTCTCCTGAGCTTGCCTCAGTATCATGTCCTTAAGATCTTTCATCTCAGGGGCTTCATAGTAGGGGTATGCTTTGTTTTTCATTGTAATTAGTACCTTTCAATCTTAGTGTCTTATCTTTTCAGGCATATTTCAAGCCTTTTTCCTGTCTCGTCTTTGTAGCTTTATCACAAATTAATCAGATCAGCCATTTACATCCTTAGGAAGTGCATTTACAACAGTTCCTTCGATCATATCTTCACGAACAAAGGTTACCAGATCTTCTTCAGTAAGATTTTCATCCTGAACAATTCTGGTTGCCTGTCTGTCTATACAACGTTCAAAATAGTTACGAACGAGACGAGCATTTGCGAAGTTCTCTGTGTTACCTTCGGCAATACCTCTGAGGTAAGTCTCGGCCATAAACGATGCATTTGGTGTAAGTACATAGTCTGTTTCCTCACACATAAGCTTGAATATCTCCATAAGTTCTGAGCTTGAATAATCAGGGAAATGAATGTACTTATTAAATCTTGAACGAAGACCAGGGTTGGACTCAATAAACTCCCTCATCTCATTTGTGTATCCGGCAACGATAACGATGAAGTCATCACGGTCGTCCTCCATTCTCTTAAGGAGAATATCAACTGCTTCCTGACCATAGTCTCCTGAATCCTTGTTATGAGTAAGGGTATATGCCTCGTCGATGAAGAGGATACCACCGATAGCCCTATCGATAACTTCGGTTGTCTTAAGAGCAGTACCTCCGGAATAGTGGTCTACAAGTCCGGAACGGTCAACCTCTATAAACTGACCCTTGCTAACAAGTCCAAGCTGCTTATATATCTTCGCAAGAAGTCTTGCGATAGTTGTTTTACCTGTACCAGGATTACCTGTAAATACAAGGTGGAAGGACATATCTATTCTTCTGAGTCCAGCTCTTTCTCTCAGCTTACGAACCTTGATCAGGTTGATAAGGTGCATAACGTCATCCTTAACTGAAGCAAGTCCGGTAAGAGCCTGCAGATCTTTAATAAGTTCATCAAGTGGCTTCTCGATTTCCTCTGACTCATCATGGCCTCTTCTGCCTCGGCCAACTCTTCCTTCACCACGCTTAAATACCTTATCTTCCTTCTCTTCTTCAGGCTGGAAGTTAAGGAATTCAGAAACGTCATCTGCACGTTTCTTCTGAATATTATAACCAGATATGTTGATTGCTTTCTTAGTTACAAATGTACCGGACTTCTCATCAAATGTGCTGATTGTCTGAAGATCCGGGTCTGTATGGTCTGTAAACTGAGCAACTCCAGTAGTTCTCATTCCATCCGGCATATCCCCTGCCTTCAGAACTCCGGTATGCTGTGATGTAACGATACCTGCACTGTTGAGAGTAGCGTTCATAACTCCCACATAATCAGCAAGAATCTGTTTTGTTTCATCCTTTACAGTGTCATATGCTATGAAGCCCTCACCAAGCTTTCTGAAACAATCCACTACAAACTTGGATTTGGTAATACTTCTGCTGTTAACCCCCATAGATGATGCTCTGTCAGACTCAATAAAATATGACAAAGACTTAGGTGGTTCTGATAAGAAACGATGATCGGTACATTTCTGATCAACCAGTTCAAGGAACTTATCCTCTGATAAAATCATTCTCAGGTTGGTCTTAATGAATTCAATCTGATCTGGCAGGTTGCCATTGTCCTGTTCATACAGAAATCCAAAAAATACCATTACATCATATCTGAATAAATCTCTGAGCGGCATCCTCGCCTCAGCAGGATATATATCGCTCTGATTAACTTCATCGGCATACGAAATGCACTCAGAAACCATGCTCTGTAAATTCTTTATGTTCATCACTCTACCCCATCTCCTAAATATTATGTTACACGTTCAAGTAACTTTTTCTATTATAACATACATCATAGTAGTTTTTTAAGTATTATTTATAATTTTTTAATCTTTTTATTTTTTTAAAATTAGCATCATCAATACTTGTTGTGTACTTTTTCTGCAAAGCACATTATATCTTTTATTTCAATCACATTTCCATCATCCAGCCGGGCTCTGCCAGACATTTTGCCAAATACCTGATGCTGATCAGATACTATAATCTTATAATCAAGACAAGCAACCCTGTCCAGAACCGGAACGAAGTCCATCTCAAATCTGTTATCAGACGATGTAAAGGTCCATTTATCCATTATATTATCAGGCATGTGGAACTCCACATCATCCAGCTTATGAGCCTTTCCATTATAAAAAATCACATTTTCTGTCGCAGCACTTGTATTCCCAAAGCCATAGCCAATGTTGAATCCAAAGCTGTTTCCGTCTATATCTGCATTACCAGAGCCCCAAAACCAGGTATTGTCATAAGTCCATACACCGCGTCCCCAGTCAAGAGTTCCAAAATCAGTTTTAGGATTAAATTCATATATTTTGCCATTATATTTCATAAATCCCGAAGCACGCATTGTATTTATCTTCTGGTTATAATAGAATGCATGTTTCTTATCCCACGGAGTTGCTATGACCATAGAATCCATCTGTGGCTGATCAAGAATTATATCACATTCGAAGGGTTTACCCTCGAAAAAATCTTCAAATTTGCACCTGATCCGCCTTTTTCCTTTTCCAACATCAAACTTCATTTTCAGGCGTTTATCCATATATTTTGTCGGCCCCAGGCTTGAATTCCCAGGAAGCTTAATCCTTCCCATAGGAAATGCATTCAGCACAGTTTCTGTATGCTCCCAGGGGTTCTCTCCAAACTCAAGAAGAGACACCGACTGAAGCCCTATATAGCCATCATCTGAAATGGTAAATGCCCCTGCAAAAGAATCACTTAGAACCATATAATAGTCCCATTCTTTGATCCTCCATTTAGGAGCTTTGATCATACTTCGATCATATTTCTGAACCTGATGCCTTGACCATCCAGGTTCCCTAAGCTCTCCGCTCGAATCCAGCAAGAGCTGTTTTCTTGTAACCTCATGATTTCGCCCCATAATAAATACCTCCTAATATTTAGCAGTTACTTAGTTTATTATATCGTACAAATGTAAAAAAACAAGCAGAGGATTCTGAGTCACAGCTGTGCCTGAAAGCAGTCTTTTTTGTTTACTTATCTCATGAACCGTGAATAGTAACTATTGTTTCAAAATTTGTGCTTGACATCCGGTATTCGTAAGTGTTAATATAGCATTTGCTGTAATGCTAATGAATACGCGTGCTTAGCTCAGCTGGATAGAGCGTTTGGCTACGGACCAAAAGGTCGGGGGTTCGAATCCTCTAGCACGCAATTTTATAAGAACAGTCACAACCTTGATGAATCAGAGGTCTTGTGGCTGTTTTTTTGTTAAATCTTTTCACATGATTCTCATAAACCGTGAATAGTAACTCTTGAATAACAAATAATATTGCGTTATTGTAAGGGAAGTATAGTTTTTAATTCAACGAAAGGGGAAAGTATTATATATGGGCGAAATACTATTTCAGGAAAGAAAGAGAAACTGGTGCGGCCTTCCGTGGTCTTTTACAATATATAGCTTTGATGATGAGCGTCTTTTTATCAAATCGGGTGTATTCAATGTAAGGGAAGATGAGGTTCGCTTATACCGGATTTTAGACCTTTCCTTCAAGGCTTCTTTCTGGCAGAGAATCATTCACACTGGAACAATCGTAGTTGATAGCTCAGATAAAACTATGAAATGTTTCGAGATAAAAAACATCAGGAATGCACGTGAAGCAAAGGAACAATTATCTCAGCTCGTTGAAGAAGAAAGACAGCGTAAGAGAATAAGTGGAAGAGAATATATGTCCGATCATGGTCACGACCATGATTATGACGATGAAGATTACGATGATGTACAATACCATTAGATAAATATAAATCATAAACATCTTTATAGCCCACTTGGGGACGGTTCCATGCAGAATGCATGAAGCCGTCCCCGGTGGGCTATTATAGATTATCAAGTCAATTTCTGCTGCTTTGAAGCATCAGATCAGTCAAAAAGGATATTTCTGACTTTTATTCAGTAAAGAGTGGTGTTGAGTAGTATCTGTCTCCACTATCTGGGAGAAGTGCTACGATCACCTTCCCTTCATTTTCTGGTCTTTTAGCAAGAGTGATTGCTCCAAAAAGAGCTGCTCCCGAAGAAATTCCCACTGAAATTCCTTCTTTCTTTGCAAGAAGCTTTGCTGTCTTAAATGCATCTTCGTTAGATGATTTAAATACTTCGTCATAGACATCTGTATCAAGTGTCTCTGGCACGAAACCTGCACCTATTCCCTGAATCTTATGTGCACCTGCTTTTCCTTCTGAAAGAACTGGTGAATCCTCTGGTTCAAGTGCCACTACCTTAATATCAGGATTCTGCTCCTTAAGGTATGAGCCTGTTCCTGTTACTGTTCCACCTGTTCCAACTCCTGCTATAAATATATCAACCTTTCCATCTGTGTCATTCCAGATCTCTGGTCCAGTTGTAGCCTTATGAATTGCAGGATTTGCAGGGTTTACAAACTGACCAGGAATGAAGCTGTTTGGAATCTCCTTTGCAAGCTCTTCTGCTTTTGCAATAGCTCCCTTCATTCCCTTTGCGCCCTCTGTAAGAACGATTTCTGCGCCATAATTCTTAAGTATATTCCTTCTTTCAACACTCATAGTTTCAGGCATTGTAAGTATTATTCTGTATCCCAGAGAAGCTGCAAGTGCTGCAAGACCAATTCCTGTATTACCTGAAGTAGGCTCTATAATTACTGAACCTTCCTTTAAGAGTCCCTTTTCCTGCGCATCTTCAATCATCGCCTTTGCGATACGATCCTTTACGCTTCCTGCCGGATTAAAATACTCCAGCTTAACAAGAATAGTTGCTTTCAGATCCAGTTCCTTCTCAATGTTTACTACCTCAACAAGAGGAGTATTTCCTATAAGCTCGCTTGTTCCTTTATATATTTTTCCCATGGTTTTTTTCCTTTCATTTCTTTAATATTTTATTTATCTATATAAAATTTTTATTTAGTCAATAGCATCAAATGCATTTGAAAGATCTGCAATTATATCATCCACATGTTCTGTTCCAATTGACAGACGAATAGTTCCAGGCTTGATATTCTGATCCAGAAGTTCTTCTTCAGAAAGCTGTGAATGAGTTGTTGATGCAGGATGGATAACAAGACTTTTAACATCTGCTACATTTGCCAGGAGGGAGAAGATCTTAAGACTATCGATAAATTTCCATGCCTGCTCCTTTCCACCCTTAATATCAAAGGTGAAAATAGATGCCCCACCATTTGGGAAGTACTTCTTATAAAGCTCATGATCAGGATGATCAGCCAGTGACGGATGATTAACCTTTTCAACCTTTGGATGATTATTCAGGAACTCTACAACCTTCTTTGTATTCTCAGCATGTCTCTCAAGTCTGAGTGACAGTGTCTCAACACCCTGAAGCAGAAGAAATGCATTAAATGGTGAAAGAGTTGCTCCTGTATCTCTCAGAAGAATTGCTCTGATATATGTAACAAACGCTGCAGGCCCTACTGCATCTGCAAATGAAATGCCATGATAGCTTGGATTCGCATCTGCTATATTAGGATATTTGCCTGAAGCCTTCCAGTCAAACTTACCTGACTCCACTATGATACCCCCAAGAGTAGTACCATGTCCACCTAAAAATTTGGTTGCTGAGTGAACTACTATATCAGCACCATGCTCGATAGGTCTGATAAGAAATGGAGTTCCGAAGGTATTATCGATTACCAGTGGAAGTCCATGCTTATGAGCTATTTTTGCAATTTCCTCGATATCAGGAATGTCACTGTTCGGGTTACCAAGTGTTTCAAGATAAATGAGTCTTGTATTGTCCTGGATTGCATTTTCAATTTCTTCAAGATTATGAGCATCTACAAATGTTGTATTGATTCCATACTGTGGAAGTGTATGTGAAAGCAGGTTGAAGCTTCCACCATAGATTGTTTTCTGAGAAACAACATGTCCACCATTTGCAGCAAGTGCCTGAATAGTATATGTGATTGCTGCTGCTCCTGATGCAAGTGCAAGTGCTGCACTTCCGCCTTCAAGCGCTGCCACTCTCTTCTCAAGCACATCCTGTGTTGAATTGGTAAGTCTTCCGTAAATATTTCCTGCATCTGCAAGTCCGAATCTGTCAGCAGCATGCTGGCTGTTATGGAATACATAAGAGGTTGTCTGATAAATAGGAACTGCTCTTGAATCTGTTGCCGAATCTGCCTGTTCCTGTCCTACGTGTACCTGTAATGTTTCAAATCTATAATCGCCCATGATTTTATCTCCTTTTTCTTTCTTAATATATTTTTATATTGTACTGATTTTATATTTTGTCTGATTGTTTTATATACGATTTATTTCATTATACTATTAGGTCGATGTTTTCTTTTGGGTAAAAAGAAAGCCCGGGATTTTTGTTTCCCGGGCAAATGGCTTAGTTTATTTCAGGCGCTTACATCGACACGACAAGACACCAGCCATACTACATGCCCGGGAATTAAGCATTCGACAACACATCATATTAAAATTCTGGTTCCTGTTTACTAACATTTTAAGCGTCTCCTCTCCTCTTTGATGATTCGTAACTCTGTATAACTTAGCTCATATTTGTTACGATGAATGGATAATAACACAACCAACCTACTATGTCAATAGGTTAAACCTATATTTTTAAATATCGTAATAGTTATTTTCTATAATGTGTAATAGCCAAAAATAATAGCCCATCAGAAACGGTTCTTACCGCTCCCAATGAGCTAAATACTTTCCTATATGTTTACTTGTTTTCTTCCCACTTCATACCTTTAGATTTTGAAAACGCTTTTGTTTCTTCATATGGCATAGGCTTTCCAAAATAGTAGCCCTGAGCTTTCTCACAGCCTATTTCTTTAAGGAATTCATACTGTTCTTCAGTTTCCACTCCCTCGCAAAGCGGAAGAGGTCCAAGTTCCCTTGCACCCTTTACAATATATTTCATAAGAAGCTTGGTTTTAGGGTTGGTTTCAAAGCTTCTCAGAAATACCATATCCAGCTTCAACACATCAAATGAATACTGTGTCAAAGTATTAAGCGATGAATATCCACTTCCGAAATCATCCAGCCATATCTGATATCCCAGATCTCTCATTCGCTGGCATTCTTCCTTAATACGTGTAAAGTTGCCATCAAGAACGCTTTCCGTAATCTCAAGATCAAGCATATTTCGCGGAACATTATAGCGTTGTCTTACTTCCTCAACATAGCCGAATATATCACAAAGTTCAAAATCAAGTCTTGAGAAATTGATAGATGCCGGCACTATCACATCACCTGCTGCTATAACTCGATTGTAGTCCTGGCATACTTTTTCGATCACATACATATCAATCTTATGAATCAGATGATACTGTTCCAGCGTTTCTATAAAATCTGCCGGTGAAAGAACGCCAACTCTTGGGTCTATCCACCTTACAAGTGCTTCGTATCCACAGATCTCACCAGTTTTTACTCGAACAACAGGCTGATAGAAAACCTTAATGAATTCGTTTTCGATAGCTTCATCTATATGATCAACAACATACTGTTTTTTCCTGAGAGTTTCTCTTAAATGTTCATCATATATACAGCAGAAAACATCATGTCTATGTTTTATGCTATTGCAGGCAAGCCGGGCATGGTCGCAGGCAAGACCGATTTCTGTGATTCGATCATCCATATAGAAGATTCCTGCCTTGATACGGACGCGTTTGACCGAATCCTCAGAAAGCATGATTTTCTTATAAACAGCCTCCACCTTTGCATTTACAGACTCCCTGTCTTCCATTGAGAATACAACAAAATGGTCATCTGAAAATCTGGCTACAATTCCATTTGAGAATTCATTTCTGATTGTCTTAGCGAGCTCACAGAGAAGCTCATCTCCGATTCTGAATCCATTTCTCTCATTAAAGAGTTTAAAATTCGGAATATCAAAATGCACAATCGATGCACTTCTTCTTCTATTTTCTGGTTTTGAAAGCAAAACCTGAGCATTATTATAGAAAAAGGACATATTGAAAAGACCTGTGAGGGAATCTGTCTCCTGGTTCAGTGACAGGATTTCTGCCTCAGCGTAGGAATTTCTGTTCCGGTTCAGATATTCATTCTGATCAACATCCACAATGAAAACATAGAAATAACTGAGTCCGTTTTTGCCATGTAACAGATGTCCAAAGTCCTCAATGTATTTGATTTCTCCCTGTTTCGTCAAGATTCTGTATCTGACATAATCATGACGTTTCTCACCAAATACAGTTTGCGCCTGTATCTGATTTTCAATCTTATGAAGATCCTCTGGATGAACCATTCCGCGGAAGGAATTACCAGTATATTCTCTGAATTCTTCAAGAGTATTACAGCCATACATTTTGATTACATTTTCTTCGGCAAAAAGGAGTTTTTCCTTTTCATCATTTTGATAAATGAAAAAGCCTCCCGGAAGTTCTGTAGGAATATGTCCCTGCAGATATTTCTTAAGTTCATGCTTCAGATACTCATATCGCTGAAGCTTTTCCTCCTTTGCAAAATGTACTTCTCGTTCCTGTTCAGGATTGTCTGTATAGTCTAAAACTTCATCTTTGAACTGCTCACTCGTCAGATCAAAAACCACATCTCCAACTACGTTGTAGCAATGGAATGTACCGCCTTCTCTCGGAATTCCATAAACCCTGCCGCCAAAAATATCCTGCGCAAGAAACGCAGTTATTGAACACTGACCTAGTGTCTTATCCTCTTCAGACCAGCCATTTCTGAGTCTTGGCGCGCAGGTATATTCGCACCAGATATGGCTCAAGGCATCATATAGTCTTCTTGGATTGTAGACACCCTTATACTCTTCACTAACTGGTGGAATCACTGCATTCTGCCACCCATAGAATTTGTAGTTCATACTATCCCCCTTGGTCTAAATGCTAAATACCAGAAACCGTTTTTAAAAAGCCGAGGTACTTGCTGCCATAGCTGCATAGGCCCCATCGGAGCAGGCTGTTGCTACCTGTCTCAACGTTTTGGCTCTGCAATCTCCTGCCACATAGATTCCCGGTGTTTTTGTATTACAGATATCCTCTGCCACAAAATATCCAGCGCCATCCACATCAGCAAGTCCAGTAAATATTCCATTTTCCGGAACCAGACCTATAGCAAGGAATACTCCGTCACACTTAGCAGTTTTTACAACTCCTGCCTCTTCATATCTCACTCCAGTCAGTTTTTTCTCACCCTTTCCAATACTATGCCCCAGGTCATTTCTTACAGTATTTTCCAGGTCATTTTCAGTATCGTATCCAGTTTCATAAGATAAAATCTTAACCCCCAGATGAGTTTCCACATTATCATGTGAAAGCAATTCATCCTGCAGCTTCTTATCTGCTGTAAAGAAATCCATGTCCTGAAGGATAATCAGTTTTTTAACCGTACTTACCAGCAGATTAGATTCTACAAATGCAGAATTACCGCCGCCTATCATTACCACTGTCTTATCTCTGTAGAAATCTCCGTCGCATACTGCGCAGAAACTGATATTCTTGCCTATCAGCTCTTCTTCCCCATCAAGTCCCAGAGTTCTGTGAGTTGTTCCAGTTGCAAGAATAACGCTGGACGCTTCATATTCTCCACCTTCAGCAGTTTTTACACAGAAATAGTACTTATCCTCTGTCTGCTTTTTCTCAACCTCTACCACCTCTTCAAGAGTTACCTCAGCCCCTTGATTCATAGCCTGTTCAAGCATTTTGTCTGCGAACTCATCTCCGCTGATAGAATCAAAGCCCGGAATATTCTCTACCTTAGGTGAATTGACTATCTGTCCACCGAATACATTTTTCTCAATTACAAAAACAGATTTGCCATTTCTCAGTCCATATATGGCAGCAGTAAGTCCTGCTGGACCACCACCTACAACGATAATGTCATACATATTATAGATCCTCACTTTATATATTCATTTTTCAAAACTGTTCAGGTTGCTGCTTCACTTCGTTCGCATAGCGTATCCTCGCTTCGCTCGGAGCAACGATTTGCTTCGCTCGGAGCAACGATTTGCTTCGCAAATCGTTACCTTATATTATAACGCATTCTATATAATTAGTAACTATTAAATTAAAAATCGAGTAGGAAATCCTACTCGATTTTTGCTGCTTATAATATTAAACAGATGCTTTCTTCTTTATGTTATGAGCCTTCATCCATTCAGTGGCTGCGCTGTCGCCCACGAATCTTGTTCCATCTGGATCAATGATTGTTGGTGTCTGCTGGATATTCAGTTCTCTTGCAATGTCCATATTCTGTGAGCAGTTGATTTCGTCATATTCTACATTTGCAAGACGAAGTCTCTGCTCAGCGCCCTTACATTTTGGACAATGATCCTTTACATACATTACAGGGAGCTCTGACTTGTCAGCTGTTACTGTAGTCTTCTGAGATGTTATATCAGACTTTTCTGCAAACTTTTCATCTTCTGTCTCTGCAGTATACTTGATTGTCTGAACAGGTCCATTGTGTTTCAGGCTGCTTGCTGCAATATTGTATTCACGACGATCCATGTATTCCTGAGTCTTTCCATCATTCCAGTTCTGGATTGGTCTGTAGTAACCTGTGATACGGCTGTAAACCTCTGTTCTCTCACCGCAGTCAGGACATACTGAAACCTCTCCTGTAAGATATCCATGATTCTTACATACTGAATATGTTGGAGACATTGTATAGTATGGAAGCTTATAATTCTCTGCAATCTTACGCACCAGTGTAGCAGCAGACTTCCAGTCTGGAAGCTTCTCGCCAAGGAAGGCATGGAATACTGTACCTGAGGTATAAAGTGTCTGCAGATCATCCTGTACATCAAGTGCAGAGAAAATATCCTCTGTATATCCAACAGGAAGATGTGATGAATTAGTATAGTAAGGTGTTCCCATTTCATTTGCTGTGATGATGTCAGGGAACTGTTTCTTATCATGCTTTGCAAAACGATAAGTAGTTGACTCTGCAGGTGTTGCCTCAAGGTTATAGAGGTCACCATACATTTCCTGATAATCACTAAGACGCTCTCTCATGTGATTAAGCACTTCTACTGCAAACTCCTGTGTAGCTGGGCTTGTAAGATCCTTCTTAAGCCACTTAGCATTAAGACCAACCTCGTTCATTCCGATAAGACCGATAGTTGAAAAATGGTTATCAAATGTTCCAAGATATCTTCTTGTATATGGATAAAGTCCAAGATCCAGAAGCTTAGTAATAACTGTTCTCTTAGTCTTAAGAGATCTTGCAGCAATGTCCATAAGTCTGTCGAGCTGCTTGTAGAAATCAGCCTCATCCTTAGCAAGATATGCTATACGAGGAAGGTTGATTGTTACAACACCTACAGAACCTGTTGACTCTCCACTTCCGAAGAATCCACCAGACTTCTTACGGAGCTCTCTCAGGTCGAGTCTGAGACGACAGCACATACTACGTACATCACTTGGTTCCATATCTGAATTGATATAATTTGAGAAGTATGGAGTACCATACTTAGCAGTCATTTCGAAGAGAAGCTTATTGTTCTCTGTCTCACTCCAGTCAAAATCTCTTGTTATTGAGTATGTAGGAATAGGATACTGGAATCCACGTCCATTGGCATCGCCCTCGATCATGATCTCGATAAATGCCTTGTTAACCATATCCATTTCCTTCTGGCATTCACCATAGGTAAAGTCAACTTCCTTGCCGCCAACCCAGCATTTCTGATCAACCATGTCCTTTGGAACAGTCCAGTCAAGAGTGATGTTGGTGAATGGTGACTGTGTGCCCCATCTTGATGGTGTATTTACACCGAAAATGAACGACTGAAGGCACTGCTTTACTTCTTTCTGAGAAAGATTATCTATTTTTACAAAAGGTGCGAGGTATGTATCAAATGATGAAAATGCTTGTGCGCCTGCCCACTCATTCTGCATAATACCAAGGAAATTAACCATCTGGTTGCAAAGAGTTGAAAGGTGTCCTGCTGGTGATGAAGTGATTTTTCCAGGAACTCCACCAAGACCTTCCTGAATAAGCTGCTTCAGTGACCATCCAGCACAATAACCTGTAAGCATGCTCAGGTCATGAATATGAATTGCTGCTTCTCTATGAGCATCTGCTACCTCCTGGTCATATATTTCGCTCAGCCAGTAGTTAGCTGTAATAGCTCCTGAGTTGGAAAGAATAAGTCCACCTACGCTATATGTAACTGTAGAATTCTCCTTAACTCTCCAATCGTTTATCTTAAGGTAATCGTCTACAATATCCTTATAGTTAACCATAGCGTTCTTTACGTTACGAATCTTCTCACGCTGTTTTCTGTAAAGGATATATGCCTTAGCAACATCTGTATAACCTGCTTCTGAAAGAATTTTTTCTGCACTATCCTGAATATCTTCTACAGAAATAAGATTATCCTTAATCTTTCCTTCGAAGTCACTGGTCACACGAAGTGCCAGCATATCGATAATACTTGGATGATACTGCTTGTCACATCCTACAAATGATTTTTCAATCGCCGAGCTGATTTTTGTGACATCAAAGTCAACAATCACACCATCTCTTTTAACAACTTGATACATTGAAAAGAACCTCCCCTAATTCATTTTTTATAGTGTATTTTTTATTCGAAACCTATCTGACCCGCTTTGAAGGTCGGTATGTAAGAAGATACCACTAAAGAGAAAAAAAGTCAATATATAGTGTGTAAAAAATTTTATACACACTATATATTGACAAATAATACTGTTCTATATGAGTATTTATTCGATTCCTCTCAGCTGTGCATCCGGCACCTGAAGCCGTACAATATCAAGAAATTCCTGCATTTCCTGTGGAGTAAACGCCTCAAGATTTTTTGTGGGTACTGTATTTCTATCCACAAAAGCCTGAAGATAATACTGAGATGCTCCTCTGATCCACAGGGCAATATCTTCAAAAGATTTGCTGTCATGATATTTTTTTAAAACAGTGGTTCTGAATTCATATGGAACCTTTCCACTTAGTAGCAGCTGAACACTTTTTTCTATATCAGAAATGTCATATCCCGGGATTCCTATGGTTTCACCATATCTCTCCCTGCTGTTCTTGATATCCATTGCTACATAATCAAGCAGCCCTTCTTCTATCAGGGCATCCAGCCTGTCAGGAAGGCTTCCATTAGTATCCAGTTTTATCTTAAATCCCATCTGTCTGATCTCACGTATAATCTCCGGAAGTTCTGGTCGAAGAAGTGGTTCTCCACCTGTAAATGCAACTCCGTCCAAAAGGCCCTGTCTTTTTCCAAGGAATTTTATCAGCTCCCGATCATCCATAACTACAGGGGCGCTGCCATCTACAAGCTCCCAATTATGGCAGAAGGGACATCTCATATTACATCCCCCAAGGAAAACCGTACAGGCAACCAGCCCCGGAAAATCCAGGAGAGTCATTTTTTGTAAGCCATGTATGTTCATCTTATCTCCTTCCCGGATCCTACTATCCAGTTAGTTTACGCTGAACAGCAGCTGTCCGTAGCTTGGGAACGGCCAGTCTTTCTGTGATGTGAGCATTTCTGCTTCATCTACATACTTTCTTAAAACATCCATCTGTGGAAGCATTTTATCTCTGATGAACTCTGAAGATTTAAATACATCATCTATTTCTTTCAACTCTGAAAGCTTATTTTCAAGCTCGATAACAGCATCCATAATTGAATCTGTAAGCTCAGAAAGGCGTTCCATGGTTGAAACCTCGTATTTACATTTTACATTTGGGCTGACCTGTCTCATAAGAACTGTGGTTTGTGAAAGTCTGTAAAGATATCTCTCAATAGCAGGAAGATAGTTCTTTCTAACCATATCCACCATTGTAAGCCCCTCGATATTTACGGTTTTAACATAGTTTTCCAGCATAATCTCACAACGGCTCTGAACCTCTGTTTCTGAAAATACCTTATGTCTAACCAGCATATCAACATTCTTCTGATCCAGAAGCTTAGGCATAGCATCAGCTGTAGTTTTAAGATTGGAAAGCCCTCTCACCTCTGTTGCTTCTTTGATCCAATCCTCTGAATAACCATTACCATCAAACAGAATTCTCTCATGTTCAGTAATAACTCGCTTAATAAGCTCATGAAGATCCCTTTCAAAATCCTCAGAATTCTCAAGTTCATCTGCATACTGACGAAGACTCTCAGCAACAGCCGAATTCAGCATGATATTGCAGCAGGCAATGCTGTTGGAAGAACCAAGAGATCTGAATTCGAACTTATTTCCCGTGAATGCAAATGGTGATGTTCTGTTTCTGTCGGTTGTATCTCTTCTGAATCTTGGAAGTGAATGTACTCCAAGTTTGATCTTTACCTCTTCAATTCCCTGATAAGGAATATCATTTTTTATAGCTTCAAGAATACCTGTCAGCTCTTCTCCAAGGAAAATAGATATAATTGCCGGAGGTGCTTCATCTGCTCCAAGTCTATGGTCATTTCCCGCAGTTGCTACAGAGAGTCTGAGAAGATCCTGATAATCGTCTACAGCCTGAATAACTGCACACAGGAACAGGAGAAACTGTGCATTTTCATAAGGCGTCTCACCAGGTGAGAGAAGATTCACACCCTTATCTGTAGAAACAGACCAGTTATTATGCTTTCCTGAACCATTTACACCTGCAAATGGCTTCTCATGTAGAAGGCATACCATTCCATGGCGATTTGCCACCTTCTTCATTATTTCCATAGTAAGCTGGTTAGCATCAGTTGCAACATTTGTTGTAGAATAAATCGGTGCAAGCTCATGCTGTGCAGGAGCAACCTCATTATGCTCTGTTTTAGCAAGAATTCCCAGTTTCCAGAGTTCATCATTAAGATCTTCCATGAACTCTCTGACTCTTGGCTTGATTACTCCAAAATAATGGTCATCCATTTCCTGTCCTTTTGGAGGCATGGCTCCAAAAAGAGTTCTTCCAGTATATTTTAGGTCTGGCCTCTTGTTCCACATCTCTCTATCAATAAGGAAATATTCCTGCTCAGGTCCTACACTGGTCTTGATGTACTTAACATCATCATTTCCAAAAAGCTTTAAGATTCTTTTAGCCTGCCTGTTAATAGCCTGCATAGACCTTAGAAGCGGCGTCTTCTTATCAAGAGCATCACCAGAATATGAACAGAATGCTGTAGGAATACAAAGTGTGCGATCCTTAATAAATGCATATGAAGTCGGATCCCATGCTGTATAGCCTCTTGCTTCAAAAGTAGCACGAAGCCCTCCAGATGGAAATGATGATGCATCCGGCTCACCCTTTATAAGCTCTTTTCCAGAAAATTCCATAAGCACTCCGCCATCAGGAGATGGGGTTATGAAGCTGTCATGCTTTTCTGCTGTCACGCCAGTAAGAGGCTGGAACCAATGTGTAAAATGTGTTGCGCCCTTTTCGATTGCCCATTTCTTCATTTCCTCAGCAACCGCATCAGCTACAGCATCATCCAGTCTTACATTTTCGTCGATGGTCTTCTTAAGCGATGCATAAACATCCTCTGACAACCTTTCCTTCATCACTCTGTCATCAAAAACCAGAGAGCCAAAAAGCTCTGGAATATTCCTGCTTTCCATCCTTAGTCTCCTTCTTTTTCTTAATTAATTTAAACCAAACGCCATTTTAACGCGCAAGTATAGCATTTGTCTACTTATTTTTTTAGGTTTTTCCTGTCTTTTTTTAGTTTTTTTCACATAAAAACTTTTTTATATTCTGAATTCAACATCCGGTGCTTCTTATTTTTTTACAAAAACTTCCCACATTAAACAAAATTATCACACATATCTCCTGATTCTGACATACAGCCTTTCCTTTCTTGTAATCCCTTCTTCACCATCAAATATAAATCTGCCCTTCCCTCTGACAGATACTATCTCTCCCTCTTTAAGAGTTCTTGTATCCTTCGAAATCTGAATACCATTAACGAATACCTTTCCTTCAGATATTGTTTTATCCGCAACATTTCTGGACATATTATATACAGCAGCAATAACTGCATCGATTCTGTTTGAACTTATAATAATATTTTCTTCAGCCAGTTCCGGGCGGAGATTCTCCGGACATTCGTCGCAGAGCTCTACATTTACATGTGTATGCTTCACATATAGCAGATTCTGTATTATATATTCCGCCACCGCATCAATGACAAATATATAAGCAGAAGTATCCACTACAATAATATCCCCCAGCTTCTCCCTCTCCAGTCCGAGACCAATTATACTTCCAAGATAGTCCCTGTGAGTCAGCTTATCTGTAAACTTCTTATTCACAGGACTTATTTTAAGAAGAGCAATAGGGAAAGGCTGCTCATATCCCAATTCCTGCTCTGAGCCAAACCTTACAACACATCTCTCACATTCCGGAATGCCACCGAAAGCATAGCTGCCCGAATTCTTGAACTGCCGCTCCATTTCATAATATACTGATAACTGAGATATGCTAAGAAAGTCAGTAAAAACATATCTGTTCTCACGTACAGCCTTTTCAGATAATTCCATCAGTCTTTTTCTTACATCTAACCCCGAGTCCATAATATTCCTTTCGTAAGTTATTCAAAATTTATAACCGCTATTTCCTTGAAAATCGCCTTTCCTGCAAGCAGGAACGCATTTTGACTTTTGACACTTATGTCATATTAACCCAAATCAGTAATTTATTCTATATTAATAATTTACCAGTCAAAACTTACCACATGATTATTTAAGAATCAAATATATCATGAGAATAGTAACTTATGAGAAATGTTATGATGGTTACTATTCATGGTTAACTCAAAAAGCATTCTTAAGTCCACATCGAATATGGCTTATTCTTAAGCAAGCTTAAATAAGCCATTTATTCGATGTTCTATTGCCTCCTTGTGCCATATCACTTCGTGATATGCAATACTTGCATAGCAAGTATTGGTTCTGCTATGCAGAACGCATCCTCAGCTATGCTGAGGACCCTCGATTCTGCGAATCGAGAGCTGGTTCGGAGGCACTGAATCATGCTTTTTGAGTTTCTGCTTCACAGGTATCATGAGATAAGTAAACAAAAAGTGCCTGCAAGCAGTCATTTTTGTTACTTATCTCATGAACTGTGAATAGTAACTTTTTATTAACATAACACTTGAAATCATTGTTGCGGTTTTAAGTGAAAAATGGTAGTATATATCTGTTGACATATAGTCTGAAATAAAAGGAAAATATCCAATGGTCAAAGCGGTCAAGATAATGATTATCCTCGTGGCTGCGTTTTTGCTGTATTTAGTTGTATCGGATTACATTACTGATTATAAGGCGCTATACAACGAGGAATTAACAAGTACAAGTTCACATGATGGAGAAGAAGTAATAGTTGAGATACCTGAGGGTTCTTCCGTGAAGGAGGTAGCAAAGATACTTCACAAGAACGAACTTATCAGGTTTGAAAGAGCATTTGTAAAAAGGCTTAAGAATTCACAATACAGAGGAAAGCTTCGCGCAGGAACCTTCACTCTTCATAAAGGAATGAACACTCTTGAGATGATGGAAATAATGTCTGAGGAGGATCCGGATTCCAAGGTTATTGCTCAACTTGTAATTCCAGAAGGTTATACAGTTGATCTTATAGCGGCAAAATGTGAAAAAGAAGGTATATGTGAGAAAAATGAGTTCATAAATGCTGTTAAGTCTATTACAGCTAATGACTTCAAGTATCTTGAGGATGTTCCTTCAGGAGCAGATGTCAGATATAAGCTTGAGGGATATCTATTCCCGGCAACTTATGATATTACAAAGACTACCACTGCCAAAGATATAGTTAACATGATGCTGAATGCATTTAATGCATATTATACTGATGAGATGAATTTCCAGGCATCAGAAAAAGGATATACATCTTATCAGGTTATCACCCTTGCTTCGATGATAGAAAGAGAGGCAAGGATTGATTCTGAGAGACCTAAGATTGCTTCAGTTTTAGAGAACAGATTAAGAGAAGATATGCTTCTTCAGATTGACTCGACTGTTCTTTATCCTATCAGTTATGGAATGTATGATATTGGTGATCCAACTGTAGAAAATCTTTCAATTGATTCTCCATATAATACATATGCTTATCTTGGTCTTCCGGTCGGCCCGATATGTAATCCCGGGCTTGCATGTATAAATGCAGTTCTGAATCCTGACGAAACAAATTATCTGTATTATCATGTAATTGATAAGGAAAAGGGTGAACATGTATTTACCGAAACCTATGAGGAACATCAGGCGACTATGATTGGTGGAACAGATACAGATGGTGATGGAATTCCTGACATTGAGCTTGGCGCAGGATATGAACAGAATAATGTTGAAGATGATATCTGGAGCAATGAGGGAGACTAATTAATTTATTTTGAAATGAAAGATATTTATATGCTTAGAATCAGCGGGGAAATCAAACCTAAACAATTGAAACTTGCCGCATGGGAGGACGAGACAAAATGAGAAGTTTTAGTTTTATAGCTAAAAATATAGGACGTGAGCGCTATCTGACTTATGTCATGGGAGAAGGCATGGAGTTGGATGAGGATGTTCTTGATTATTGCGAGGACAATGAAATTGATGAAATCCTGAACATTATATATGAAGAGGATGATGATTATGATTATCTTACATATGATGTTTCTGGTAAGATGACGTTGGAAAAATATACAGAGGGCGTTATTGATAAGGAAAAGGTTTTTAATCTTCTTAGAAATGTTGCAATCAACATGATAAATATCAAGGAGCATGCTATTCCGCTTTCTTACATTTTACTTAATAAATCCTTTATGTATGTGGATCCAGATACTCTGGAGCTTGAGTTTCTCTACCTTCCGGTTGAGAGCGATGCTTCTGTTTCTATGGAATTCAAGAGCTTCGTTCGTCAGCTGATGGCAAGCCTTAAATACAATGTAGACGAGGATCTGGCATATGTAGGTCAGCTTCTTGCATATATAAATGGAGACAAATTTAATCTTAGAGGTCTTATAAATCTTACAGAGGCAATGATGAAGGATTCAGCCATTGCATATGGAGCTGAATCTGATATTTCAACATCAGATGGAGCAGAAGTAATAAGTGACACATCTCTTAATGCTGAAGCAGAGAAGGGGGCTATGGACTTCATGAAGGACCTCGGAGAGGTTATGGAAACTCTTCCTGAGATTGGTGATGATGGAGAAGAAGAGGAAGTAGAAGCTCCTTCAACAAATTCCGAGGCTGATAAAAAGGTTGCAGCAAAGATTCAGGATATGATTGATGCTGAGACAAAGCCTGAAGAAACAAAGG
>JAILEL010000405.1 GCA_024687845.1 Eubacterium sp. | reverse complement strand
TCCTTATCAATGAATCCACCAGCGATAAGCTTGTTAGCCTTAGCTTCTGGAACCTTGATTGAGTGTGAACCGAACATAAGGAGAACGTCTGCACCAGACTTAACTACCTTACAATCGATGAAGTTCATAGGTGGCATTCCCATGAATCCTGCAACGAAGAGATTGCATGGATGATCATAGAGGTTCTGAGGTGAATCTACCTGCTGAACAATACCATCCTTCATAACTACGATACGAGTACCAAGAGTCATAGCCTCTGTCTGGTCATGTGTAACGTAGATGATTGTTGTCTGAAGTCTCTGATGAAGCTTTGAGATCTCGACACGCATCTGTACACGAAGCTTAGCATCAAGGTTTGAAAGTGGCTCGTCCATAAGGAATACCTTAGGCTCACGAACGATAGCACGTCCCATGGCAACTCTCTGTCTCTGACCTCCTGATAAAGCCTTTGGCTTACGATCAAGAAGATGCTCTATCTCAAGAATCTTAGCAGCTTCATGAACCTGCTTATCAATCTTTTCCTTTGGAACCTTTCTCAGCTTAAGACCAAATGCCATGTTATCATAAACTGACATATGTGGGTACAGAGCGTAGTTCTGGAATACCATCGCAATATCTCTGTCCTTAGGCTCAATATCATTACAAAGCTTTCCGTCGATCCAAAGCTCACCTGAACTGATATCCTCAAGTCCTGCGATCATTCTAAGTGTTGTTGATTTACCACATCCTGAAGGACCAACGAAGATGATGAACTCTTTGTCTTCGATATCCAGATTGAAGTCCTTAACAGCATTAAATCCGTTAGGGTAAATCTTGTAGATATTTTTTAGTTGTAATCCTGCCATTTTATTATCCTCCTAAATAGCTAGTAACTTGCGTTCTTTTCAACTTTTACTATAATATAACTTTTTTTAGGTTTAGACTATGTGTATCTTACATAAATAATCGCAAAAATATTTGTTCATATTGCACATTGACTAAGTGATTATATCAAATTTAAACAAAAAAGGCGTTTTTATCACGCCTTCTTGAAGAGTGTTTTGTGATACTTTCACCAAATAAAGTAAAATCCTGTTTACATAACAGCATTTTTTTTGCATTTTGCACTATAACTCACTCAGAAATTATATCATCTGACGAACCTATTATAAAATATGCTTCTACGCCTTCTGGCGATACATCACAGGAAACCTGGTCTCCTGGTAATGTTTCCATAGTTGCCCCTGGCATATACCTCTGAAGATTACCTCCTGTGTTCTCTGAGGTTACTACTATTTTAGAGGTTTCAAGATAACCATTTGTATAATTTCCACACTGTATATTGGAAAAACCTTCAGCCTCAAGTTTTTCCTTCCACGCACCTGCAAGTCCTTCTGTTTCAGTAGCATTAAGCACAACAATTGACGCATCAAAGCCAAGCTCGCGGGTTCCTGAACCATCCTGAACATTTCCATCACCATCATAAAGCAGTTTGTCTGAATCTCCTGAAGATGCCATCATCAGATCATCAGTCTGATTATCGTCTTCGAAAACCGCCTCATCACTGGCTTTGTCACTTTCCGTATTCTTTAAGGATATTATCTGTTTTATAAGGAATACTCCCATTGCTAAGATAACAAGTCCAAGGATTATTACCGTTGCTTTGAGGAAGAACGATAAAAAAAGTCCTGCAGCACTGGGTTGATTATTTTTTCCTGCCACTTTCTGCCTCCCGACATAAATAAAAATTTTACAATTATGACAGGTGTCAAAAGTCCCTTTCAACACCATATTTTTATATAAAAAACAAAAGCATAAACATAATTCCTGTCAATCACAAGCAGTGATATTGACGGAAAAAGTATAACAAAACTATAGAAGTATTTCAAGCTATTTCACTTAGGTTGTGATATACTGATAACCGTGATGTTACTATTCACGGTCAACTCAAATACCCTATTAAATTCGAATGAAAGGAACCTGTATGATATGAAATCAATCCTTATTACCGGCGCTTCCCGCGGAATCGGCAGAGCCACCGCTATAAAGTGTGCCAGATCAGGACATTTTAACAAGATTATTCTGAATTGCTATAAAAATGAGTCAGCTCTCGAAGAGACCAAGCTGCTCTGCGAAAATGCTGACTCAAACATTTCAATATATACAACTGTCGGTGATGTCGGAAATCTTATATATATAAAAGAAATCCGAAAATCCTTCGGAAGTGTTGATGTGATAATCAATAACGCAGCTCTTTCTTACGTAGGACTTCTCATAGATATGACTCCCGACGAGTGGAGTACACTGATAAATACAAATGTTACTTCTATATATAATACATGTCATACATTTGTCCCTGATATGATTCAAAGAAAGCAGGGACATATAATAAATATCTCCTCCGTATGGGGACGTATCGGAGCCTCCTGCGAAGTCGCTTATAGTGCCAGCAAAGGAGCTGTAGATTCATTTACAAAGTCTCTTGCCAAGGAGCTTGCCCCAAGTGGAGTTCAGGTAAATGCAATCTCCTTCGGTATTATCGACACTGACATGAATGCCTGTTTTTCCGACGACGAAAAGGCCGAGATATGTGATGACATTCCAGTTGGAAGAATGGCTACAGCAGATGAAGCTGCCCAGGCAATCCTGAAGCTGCTTGAAATGCCACATTATTTCACAGGCGAAGTACTCCGTTTTGATGGCGGATGGTTTTAGTGCATCAGTTTCTAAGATGTATCAGTTTTTCAAGTAATTCTTCGTCGCTTAATTTATATATATTATCTATTACCCAAATATGCATTTCCTTTGCACGCTGCTTGAAGAATGAGGTACCTGTTGCGGAATTATCACATGGAAGCGCCATTGCAAGAGCCTTGCTGGCATATTTGCCACCAAACCTTCTGGTAACCGTTTCAAGCTCGTGCAATGAATTACTGCTGGCCTTTCCACTTTTGCAGGATATAAATATCGGTGCACAAGACCTCATAAGTATAACGTCTATTTCATTTATCGTATCATAGCTGGCATTCATGTATCTTTCGTATTGTGAAGCATATTCTATCTTCTCATCCAAGGTCTTTTCGCCATTCCAGTCAATCATCGCACCGATTATCTCATCAGTGAAAATCTGAGGGCAGCGGGATGCAACCTCATATACATGGAGTTCCAGAATATTACCGGTTTTTGTGACAATATGTCTGATAGATGCACTTTTGAATCTGAAACGGACCCTTTTTGCATCCTCTGTAAAATCCACCAGCATTTCTGCATTCTTCAGCTTGTAGATGAGATTCACAGCTTCTCCAAGTGTTGACTTAGGAAGGACATAAAGCCCCGACGTATCACAAGGAAAGTCTTTAATCACATCTTCTATAATGGCACAGTAACGATTCCATTTATGTTCAAGTCGTCTGGCAATGTCCCATATAACCCTTATATCTTCTTTAAAATCCTCAGTAAAACTCCAAGTGCTGTAGTTTCCAGTCTGACGTGTAAGCTTGCCACCATGCAGGATAATATTTTCCTTAACTGAAATCTTTAGATCATCCTTATGCTGAGTTGGTTTCGCCCCTGGAAGCATATTTACTTCAATTCCGGTATATGGGTCGATCCTCAGAGTTTTCACCTTCTTGGTCGCACTTATAAAGCCAAATGCGATCAGAATCATCTCACCGCCACCAGTCAGCTCGTAAAATGCATCCGGATACTCATCAGACAGATTATCCAGTATTTCTATACACTTTTCCAGATCATCTCTTGGAACTTCTATAAATTCAAGCTGTGTATCCGGAGACTTAATATTTGTAAAATTAGTCAGACTCTTAATTTTTCTTGTGAGCATCGTAGACTTATGCCCAAGAAAGATTAATTTTTCAGGCTTGTACTGAATAAGGCACAT
>JAILEL010000329.1 GCA_024687845.1 Eubacterium sp. | reverse complement strand
ACAGAGTAATATAGATTATAAACATCTGAATAGATTACTAATAAAAAGGTTCGGAACGGTTTGACTGTTTTGAACCTTTTTATTATAATTATAGGTGTTTTTTGCTAGAAAACATTTGATTTTTTGTTGAAGGTAGTTAAGGAATTATATGAAAGGGGAAATGTAATGGCTGAGATTACAAATTATAGGTGCATGGCCTGTGGAGGCACTTTGCAGTTCAGCAGCACAAAGCAGAAGCTTGTCTGCTCCAGTTGTGGCTCTGAATATGCAGTGGCTGAGTTTGAAGCAGCAGGTGGCATGGCTAGTCAAGCTAATTATGTAGCAAGCAATAATGAATGGAATGTTCAGCAGGAAGGCCTTGTAGTTTATGAATGCAAGAACTGTGGTGGTGAAGTTGTGGGAGATGAGAGTATGGCATCTACAAAATGCCCTTACTGCGACAGCCCGATAGTTATATCCAGTAAGTTTGCCGGTTCACTTAAACCAGATCTTGTTATTCCGTTCAAGTTGAATAAACATGCTGCAGAGGAGAAGCTGAAGGCGCACATCAATAGCGTGAAGCTTGCTCCGGGAGCATTCAAATCAGGCAATCATATCAAGGAACTGAAGGGTGTATATGTTCCATTCTGGCTTTATGATGCAAATGTATATGCAAATGCGTCTTACGAGGCTGTTCAGGAGAATAAACACCAGGATGCGCAGTATGAATATATAGAAAAGAATTATTTTGATGTTTACCGTGAGGGTACAATATCATTTCAGAATATACCAGCTGATGCATCTGAGAAAATGCCTGATGATCTTATGGACTCCATTGAACCTTATGATTTAAGCGCAGCAGTACCATATAGCTCAGCTTATATGGCAGGATACCTTGCTGACAGATATGATGTTACAGCAGAACAGTGTCTTTCAAGAGCTGATGAGCGTATGGCTAAATCAACAGAGGAGATGTTGAGAAGTCAGGTTAAGGATTATAATAGTGTAAATCAGCGCACGTTTAACTGGAATAAAACTGCGGCAGCATATAAATATGCTTTGTATCCGGTATGGATATTAAATACTGTCTGGAATGGCAATAAGTATGTATTTGCTATGAATGGACAGACTGGCAAGCTGGTTGGAGATGTCCCTTGCAGTAACGGAAAGTATATGGGAGTGCTCTTTGGCTCATTTGCAGCTATCGCAGCTGTATTGATGCTGATAGTTTCAATTGTAGGCTCAGGACTTTCCGGAGCGGGTATCATAGGCTGCAGCATAGTGGCACTAATAATTGCTTTTATAATAGCATCTTCTATGAAGGGCAAGACTAAGAGCGTGCATAAAGGTACTCGGGCGGCAGATTACGTTGTGAATGGAAGTTTTCGCATAACCAACAGATATGATAATTTCCTTAGAACAACAACAGAGAAGAAGGCAAAAAATAATTCGCAGTAAACAATGCAAGTATAAAAGCATTGCATTTTAGCGTGTTTTATGGTATTTTTTCTTAGACACGTTGTTAATATTTTTACATAGGAAGGGTGAAAGAGATGGCAACACAAAGAAACATTGGTGTATGTATTCTGCTTACAGTTGTGACATGCGGTATTTATGGAATTTACTGGATGATCAAAATGAATGATGAGATCAATTATCTCTCAGGCGAGCAGGGTGCAACAAGTGGTGGAATGGTATTCCTTTTAACACTTGTAACATGTGGTATCTATGGATTCTATTGGTTTTACAAGATGGGTGAAAGAGTTGATAGAATTAAGGGCTCAGCTGATTCTAATTCTCCTGTTCTTTACCTTATTCTTGGAATCTTTGGACTTGGTATTGTAAATTACTGCCTCATGCAGGATACAATCAACAAGGTTGCATAGGAATCTATACTTATTGAAATTAAAAAAAGAAGACGCTTTGAAGAATATCTTTAAGCGTCTTCTTTTTGTGGATATATTTATATATTAGTGATTTGCCAGTCGATTGGAGACTCTCCATTTTGCTCCAGAAATGCGTTTGCTTTACTGAAATGTTTACATCCGAAGAATCCTTTGTAGGCTGAAAGTGGAGATGGGTGTGCGGCTTCAAGAACTAGATGCTTGGGATTATCAAGCATTGCTTTTTTACTCCGTGCGAAGCTTCCCCAGAGCAGATATACGATTGGTCGGTCCTGCTCGTTCAGTACCTTAATTGCAGCATCTGTAAACTTTTCCCAGCCCTTTTGCTGGTGTGAAGCTGCCTGATGTGCTCTCACGGTGAGAACTGCATTTAACATGAGAACTCCCTGCTCAGCCCATTTTACGAGATATCCATTATTTGGAATATAGCATCCGCAGTCAGTCTCCAGTTCTTTATAAATATTTTGAAGAGATGGAGGAATCTGAACGCCGGGTTTCACAGAAAAAGACAGTCCGTGTGCTTGTCCCGGCTCATGGTAAGGATCCTGTCCGATTATTACTACTTTGACCTTAGCAAGTGGTGTCAGATGGAATGCATTAAATATATCGTCTCCAGGTGGATAAACCGTGGTGGTAGAGTATTCTCTTCCGATGAATTCAAAAAGCTTCTTATAATAGTCCTTGCTGTATTCTTGTCTCAGGGCTGTTGCCCAATCATTTGTAATTGGTGGCATATTTATTTCCTCTGTATATGGTTTTGTAATCTATTTGGGAGTTTCGGTGACTTAGATAAAATATATGCCCCGTAGGAAACTACGGGGCATGATTTGATTTTAATTAATTTGGCCAGCAAACTAGCAAACTAGCAAACAAGCCAAAAAACAAATAATTTAATTAATTGTTACAAGACCATTAAACTTAGCTGAATTAATCTTTGTAAGATCTACAACATTCTTAACATTGTCTCTGTTGACTGTAAGTGTAAGTGTGTAGTATTTCTTGCTTCTGATTTCAAATGGATTAGAAAGCTTCAGCCACTTATTTACGAAAGGTTTTCCATTTACTCCTCTGATTTTAAGTGAGAATGAGTAAATGGTGTATTTGTAAAGAGAACTCTCATCATAGAACTGAATCTTAACCTTGAGATTTCCGTCTTTATCAAATTCCATTTCGTTGAACTGATAACTTATGTTGTTATTGAGTGTATATTTCCAACCCATCTTGGAAGTATCAAGAACAACCTTGTTTTCATAAACAGTAACGATACATTTGTAAGTTTTGCCCTTGTATTTTGCTGTGATGGCTGTTTTACCAGGAGCAACAGCCTTTACAAGACCAAATTTGTCAACTGTAGCTATGTTTTTCTTGGATGACTTCCATTTTGCTTTCTTCTGGTTGTCCAGCCCCTTGAGCTTAAGTGAAGCTGTCATTCCTACAGCAAGACTGACCTTTGTTTTGCTTAATTTGAGTTTCTTTGTAGTAGTCTTAGATGCGGCTGAAACAGGGAAGGAAGAGAAGATAAACATCATTGCAAGAACAAGTGCAATGGCTGAATATATTCTGCTGTGTTTCTTGATTGTATTCATACTAAAACCTCCTTTTTAAAACTTTTTTAACTCGCTATGAATGATAAAACCATATCACTGCGCTGTCAACTATTATCTCATAAACTGGCATTGGTAACAAGTTTAAAATATGAAAAGTTTCTGAAGTTTTGGAATCTATTTAATAAGAAGTGCCTGCAAGCAGTCATTTTTGTTTACTTATCTCATGAACCGTGAATAATAACAAGTGTTAGACAAATATTTGAATAATTGATACAATATTCCTTATAAATTTATAGAAAAATGAGAAATATGGTTTTATAGATAGATTTATAAGGGAGAAAATTAATGAATATATCTGAAAAAACTCAGGCTGTTCAGGACAGTGTTAATTCTGTAATTAAGGGAAAGAATATGGTTGTTAAGAAGGTTCTGGCGGCGGTTATCGCCGGAGGGCATATTCTAATGGAAGATATTCCGGGAGTTGGAAAAACTACACTTGCGACTGCTTTTGCCAGAAGTATGTCAATGGAGTATAAGAGAGTTCAGTTTACACCAGACGTTCTTCCAAGTGATATTCTTGGATTTTCAATGTACAATTCTGCAACGAAGGAATTCGAGTACAGACCAGGCTCTGTATTCTGTAATCTGTTCCTTGCAGATGAGATCAACAGAACCTCGCCTAAGACGCAGTCTGCGCTGCTTGAGGTTATGGAAGAAGGCACTGCCACCGTGGATGGAGTTACAAGGAAGCTTCCGGATCCTTTTGTGGTTATTGCCACGGAGAATCCATATGGTTCTTCCGGTACACAGCTGCTTCCGGAATCCCAGCTGGACCGTTTTATGGTCTGCCTGTCCATGGGCTATCCTGAACATGAGGATGCTGTTAAGATACTGAAAGGAAATGCATCCAATCCGATTTCAAAGATTGAAAAGGTGATTGGAATTGATGAGCTTGTGGAGCTTAGAAAGCTCTCTAATGATATGTTTGTCAGAGATGAGATATATGAATATATAGTTGATATTGTTGAAGAGACAAGAGTGAATGACATCTTTTCTATGGGAGCCAGTCCGAGAGGGACTATTGCAATTCTGAATATGGCTAAGGCTATGGCTGTTATAGATGGAAGAGACTTTGTTACGGCTGAGGATGTTCAAAGTGTCGTAAAGGATACTCTGGGCCATAGAGTTAAGCTTGGACAGAGGGCAAGGGCACAGGGAATGAATATGGATATGGCTATGAGAAGTCTGATCCAGAATGTGAAGACACCAAGATCGTAGTCAATACATACAAAGTTTAGCTACTGGAGGAATCTGATATATATGGCAGATTCAAATTCTACAATTTCATATAGAACCGGGGCGCAGGGCACTTCCGGTAATGGAATAACAGGCTTCAGGGAGTCCTTAGAACGTCGTAAAGAAGTAAGGTTCAGAGAGAGCCTTAAAAAACCTCTGGGAACAAGGATTCATATTTATATGATTCTGGCATATGTAGTTCAGCTGGTTATAGCTATATATATGTATGATTTCCTTAGGAATTTCTTTATGATGATCATTTTGTCAATAGTGATAGCGGCTCCTTTTTTTGATATGCTTGTTTTTATATTTGCTTATAGGTCGATTAAGGTTAATCTTTCGGCTCCGGAGAATCATATTGAGAGAAACTCCATCGGATATCTTCTGTTGAAGGTAATCAATAAATCCTTTGCGGTTTCGCTGGAGGTTAATGTGAAGCTGGACGTTGAGAATACATTTTACGCTGAGGACAGCGGTGCAGTTTTTTCTTTACCGGGAAGCGCCAGAAATACATTTGAAAAATATATTCCTATAAGTTACTCCATGAATGGAATTTACAAATATACTATTTCTACTATAACAGTAAAGGACCTGCTGGGATTTGTATCATTAAAGAAGAAGGTAAATACTTCTGCAGAGGTTACAGTATATCCTGATGGAGCTACAGAGAAAGAACTGGATATGAGTGACATGTCTCGTGGAATGACTGAAAGCGAAGAGACAGTAAATAAGGGACATGATTTCTCGGATGTTTCTGATGTGAGGGAATATATTCCAGGGGATAAACTCATGAGTATTCATTGGAAACTGTCTGCCAAAAGAGACATTCTGATGGTTAAGGACAGAGTTTCAATGTCAGATGAGCAGATGGTGATACTTGTTGAGCTTTCGGGTGATGATGAAATGGTTGATGAGATTCTATCCCTTACCTATGGGGTAGTTAATCAGTTTATAAAGAACCAGACATTTGTTCGACTGCTTTGGTGGAGCGAGGGCGAATTTGCTTTTGAAGAGAGGCAGATAATGAACCTTGAAAACCTTAATGATGCATTTTCTGCAATTTATTATGAGAAAATATATTCAGATCCGGAAAAAACCAAAGGCTATATGAGAAGCATAAAACCGGAACTTAAAGCATATGTTAATATCTGCCAGAAGGATGGAGAGGCAGATGCTATAGTAGTTGAACAGGAATAAAAATTTATTTTTTTCTTTTGTTCATGGTTTACCGACTTATATAAAACTTAGGAGAAAGATATAGTAAATGGCAGATATCAGAAAAAAGAAAACTGAAAAAAAGCCATCCAAAGCAGTTCCGGGCGCTGCCTGGAGATATGAGGATACAACACCTGTACAGCTTTGCAAGGGTGCCATGATAGACTCTTCAGTGTATGAGATAAGTGAGAACAGATATTTCACGTTACTCATAAAGGGCTTTATCGTGTACCTTATTACAGCAGGCGGAATAGGTGCTTATCTTACTGCGCTTGATATCAGCTTTAATCAGATAATATTCAATATTATTATTTTCATTACTGCTCTGATCTGTGCCGCCCTTTATCATAGCTGGAAATCCGAGAACCTTGGCTATCTGGTATTTTTCCTGATCTATGCTACGATTATGATTCTTTTTAAGGATTATATTAACTCCGGTTTCTATGCTGTACTTAATGATACTATAGACTGGGCGTCGATTTATCTGAATACTGAAGGACTTCAGTATTATAATGAAAGAATTTCAAATCGTTATGTTGCAATTACTATTGCTGCCTGCATTATCGGAGTAGCTGAAAATGTACTTCTGAACAACTATATTCTCAGAAGAGCCAGATTCATGATTGCAATCGGAATATCACTTACAATGAGTGTTATTGCATTTTATATGCAGAAGGAAGCGGACACTATCTACATGATTATGGTTATGGTAGGAATTGTGATGACCTTCGTACTAAAAGGGGGCGGGCATTTCTTCCTCAGTCGTAGAGACCATATCTTCGGAAAATCCAAGAAGGGACTTAGCTATCTTCTTGACTATAAGTCACTATGGCAGGGACTTGCAACGGTGGCTGTATTTATAATGATGGTTGTTGCGATAATGAGTACCGTATTTGACAAGACCTTTTATGATACTCTTCAGCAGCAGAGTGAAGATAAAGAAGAAACAGTAGAGATTTTTCAGAACTTTATAATGCTGGGATTCTACGGGCTTTTTAATGAATACCCTAATAATGGTGGACTTTCAACTGGTGAACTGGGTGGAGTTTCCAGAATTACTCTGGATTACCAGCCAGATATCACAGTTCTTCTAACACCTTATACGAACAGAACTTTATATATCAAGAATTTCAGTGGCGCTAATTATCAGCCTTATACCAATGTCTGGGATAGAGATCCGAATTTTGATGAAACCAGTTCAGGCTATGGAGAAGAGGTCAGGGTACTCAAAAAAGCCTATGAAGAGGGAAATGAGACCTCTGCGATGGCTTATATTACTGTAACAAATGTAGAAGCTCAGGCTCTTTCCTATCAGCCTTATTATAGCGATGGAGACAGAAAACGTGTGTTCATGAGGAAGTCAAGGACATATACAGTTTATCCGAGATTTGAGGAAAATAAAGTAAAAATTGATAATAAGACTGTTGATGATGATTATCTGTATGTGCCTGAGGCTAATCAGAAGGTTATAAAAAGATTTATTAAAGAGGCTGGCTTTACTAAAGGAACACCAATGGAGATCGCCAATCAGATAAAAGTCTATTATCAGGCGAATATTCCTTATACTATCAGACCTGGTGCAACACCATGGAGAAGAGACTTTGTTAACTATTTCCTTGAAGATAACAGGAAGGGTTACTGCGCTCATTTTGCATCTGCTGCAACTCTGATCTTCCGCCAGATGGGTGTGCCGGCACGCTATTGTGAGGGCTATGCGATATCCTTCAGCGAGATCATCGATAATGGTGAACTTGTAGAAGACGCTAAATATTCTGATTATTATAGTGGATATAATCCCCTTGGAGAAACTGCGCTTATCAGGGTTGATGCATCAGATGCAGATGCTCATGCGTGGGTGGAGATATTTGACCCTGATTATGGCTGGATGCCGGTCGAGGTTACGCCTTCTTCAGGCCTTGAAGAAGATGATGACGATAATTTCTGGGAGAGATTCAATAATATTTTTGGTGATGGAGACGAAGCTGCAGGAGACAGAGATGCTGCAGATGCGGCTAAAAACGGACTCTCAGGAATGGATCAGCTAATGACATATCTGGCATATGTGATGATAGTTCTTATAGTTCTGGCTGTGCTTGTATTTATATTTTTAAAGCTGCTACCTGACATAAGATACCATATGGATTATAAAAAAGCCGGACTATCAGATAAGCTTATACTTAAATATTCCAGATATATAAGGAAAAACAAGAAGAAAAATGAAGCCTTGAGAAAATGTGCAAACTATTCTGAGGTTATGACTCTGATGCTTCCTTTTAGTGAGCCGGAGCGCTTTAGAATGATAGATATACTGGAAAGAGCCGGATTCTCGAGAAATGAAATCAGCAATGAGGATTTTGTTTTTGCAGATGGAACATTGGAGCAGATTTTTGCAAAAAAGAAGTAAATATCTGTCAAAATATAGATAAAATGTTGTAAAAGTAAGATGGGAAGATTAATGAAACAGAAAATATATTTAGTGCTTGGATTTGTGGGAATAATCCTTTTTACGGTGGGAATGCTTTACTTGGTGAGTTCAAAGGATAAGAAAAAGAATCCTCCACAAGAGAATAGTGTTGAGAGAGAAAGTACATATGTAAAAACTGATATCATTACGGAGGGTGATTCTTCAAATAGTTCTATGGATTATTCACCGAATGAATCTATAGATGATTCCTCAAACGATTCCGAAGATGGTTCATCAGATAATTCAGAACCCAAATCATCAGATAATTCCAGAGATGATGCTTCAAACGATCAGTCTTCAGGCTTAAACGAAGGAATCTTCGGGGCAAATGATAAAACAACAGAGAAGGCTGATGATTCGAAGGAAAGTAATACTTCGTCAAATGATCAGAATGGGAATGATTCAGCGAATTCGAATCGTGAAACATCCAATCTTCCGGCAAGTCAGGATGTGGCAAATGACACCCAGGCACCGATATTTCTTACCATGAATAAGTCGCCGGAGATCGGCGCCGGATCAGTCTTTAATGTTAAGGATTTTATAGGATATGCTGATAATGTAGACAGAGACGTTGAGGTTATAATCGATGGTGCTGTGGATGTTCTGAATACAGGAAATTATCCGATAACAGTTACATTGAAGGATGATGCCGGAAATACAAAAAGTGCCGATATGACAGTAAGGGTTGGCAATGCTCCGGTTGTAGAAGAGAAAACTGATAATGGCATTGTCAGTACGGTAAAACCTACTGAAGAATTCAGCGACTTCATGACAAGATATAAAACAGACGGGGCAACCTTTGGCCTGGATGTATCAAGATGGCAGGGGGATATTGATTTTAATAAGGTAAAGGCGGCTGGCTGCGATTTTGTTATAATGCGTCTTGGTGGCTTTGATGATGGAGAGCTTTATACGGACAGATATTACAATACATATTTAAAGGATGCTAAGGCAGCAGGTCTTAGAATCGGCATATACTGGCATGCGGAGGAGAATAGCCCTGAACAGGTAAAGAATAGTGTTAACTATCTCATGGGAGTTCTGAATGGAGAAACTTTGGATTTCCCAATAAGCTATGACTGGGAAGATTTTGATGGCTTTGAAAACTATGGAATGAATCTGCAGGATATAAATAATAACTATGCTACATTTTGCAGTGAAATCAAATCCCATGGCTATGAAGCAGGTATTTACAGCAGTCTGAACTTCCTTGAAAATGTATGGACAAATGAGAATAATACACCAGTCTGGCTGGCCCATTATACAGATTCAACCTCCTATACCGGAGACTACTATATGTGGCAACAGACCAGCAAGGGACATATAGATGGAGTTAACACAGCGGTAGATTTCAACGTTCTTTACAAATAAACTCTTAAACTTCTCCATAGACTTGAATAATAGCTAAAAAAATAGTACAATAAGAATTTGCAGGTAACGCGCTATGAAGAATTATGAACATTGCAGAAGAGGTTATTCTTTCATTTCATCTTCATAATGACAGAGAATCCTGACAAGAATCAGTGCGGTAAATAAAGCGCTTCGGAAAATACATCTCAGCTAGGAGATAATTTAAATGGCATCAGAAAGAGGAGACAACGTAATACACGTAGGTGGCTCTAAAGAAGTCAGTGAAATGAATGAACGCCGTAACCAGAGTGCAAGGATAAAGAGGACGGGACTTATAGTCGTTCTCTTCCTTCTTATGGTTATCGGCGGTGTTTCTGCATTTGTTTATCTGAAACTAAGGAATTTCAGGGGATATAAGGTACTCCATTCTGCAGAAACTGTATTTGAAGCAAATGCAGAATATCTCGAATTTGGCGAGAACCTTCTTAAATATACCCCGGACGGAGTTTCTTATATAGATTCAAACGGAAATATTGTATGGACGGCTGGTGTTGATCTCAAGGTGCCAATTGCTAAAACAAATGGAGATTATGCAGTTGTAGCGGATAGGGATGGTAATCTTGTTGCTGTATTCAGTGTTGAAGGACAGGTGAGTTCTGTAAATATGCCATATGATATTCGTGATGTGGATGTGGCAAAGCAGGGGGCGTTTACTGCAATTCTTGAATCGAATTCTTCGAATTACATCAATATGTATGATAAGAATGGAAATATAATCTATGAGATTCAGACATCTATCGATAAGAGTGGTTATCCTATGGATGTCTCTGTTTCAGATGACGGCAAGAAGCTTTTTACCAGCTATTTTAAGCTTGATGGTGTAAATATAGAAAATAACCTTACAGCATATAATTTTGGCGAAGTAGGTCAGAACGAAAATGCTGACAGAATGGTGGGTGGCTATTCATTTGACGAGGAAATGATTCCAAAGGTCGATTTTGTGACAAATGATATAGTTGCTGCTTTTTCTGATAGCAAAATATCTCTATATACTATGAAGGAGAAACCATCAGAACGTGGTAAAATAGAATACAATGGCGAGATAAGCAGTGTTTTCTATTCAGGAGAGTATGTTGGAATCATAATGCCTAATTCTGATGCTGGATCAAATGCTGATTATGTTATGCATGTGTATGATCTCAACTGTAAAAAACTTTTTGATTATTCTTTCAACATGAAATACGACAAAATCCATGCTTCAGATGAGGAGCTTATTATCACAGGCGGAAACCAGTGTCTCATCATTCAGAAAAATGGAAGAACTAAGTTTGCATATACATTTGATACTATGATAAAATCAATGATAGCTACTTCGAGACCGAATGAGTATGTTGTTACATTTGAAAACAGAACTGAGATAATACGTCTTAAAATAGAGGATAAATAAATGTATTATATCGTTTTTTGCGTTATAGCTATTATAGTCGTCTGCGCACTAGTGGGGACTTGGAGAGGACTTTTTAAGACTCTTTTTGGATTCCTGGCTGTTGCAATTTCAATTGTCTCAACTTATTATGCTTGTCCGTATCTGACGCAGTATATTATTCAGAATACTGAAATTGATGAATATATAGAAGACAAAATCTATGACAAGTTCAAGGATGCCCTTGAAAAGAAGGTTGAAGAATCCCTGAAGGATGCGGGAGTCACAACGGATCTTGAGAATCTTACAAAACAGGAAACTAATAGTCTCCTGGAAACAGATCCTGACAAGGCTACACAGATTCAGGTGATAGATGGCTTAAATCTGACGGAAAATATTAAAAAAGGTTTTATTGAAAATAATAATGATAGTTTCTATGAAAGTCTGGGCATAACCACATTTTACAGATATATAGCAAGGTATGCGGCAGTGCTTGTTACGAATGCACTCTCGTTTGCAATGTTATTTCTGGTTATCAGACTTATCTTTGCAATTATATTTATAATTATTAACCATGCTACCAAGAAGGTCCCGGGGTTGTCTCTGCTTAACAGATTCGGTGGATTTCTTTTAGGGGCGGCTATTGGCCTGGTTGTTGTATGGATATTTATGATAATTGCGGGTATTGCATTTGGGAGCAGCTTCGATGAGATGGTTGCCGGAAATGTAATCCTGGAGAAAATAAATGAGTATAATATTATTTTGCATATTATTATGAGTACATAAAGCTTATGGGGGAAAAAACAAACAAAGAAAAATTTGAAAAACGTGGATTATCGCTACGAAGATTTAACGTAGTTATGCTTGTTTTCTCGATTTTTATCTCGATAATTCTTTTTATTGCGATGCAGATTACCAATCTGTCATATCGGAAAACTCAGGAAATGACTACTAATCTCGTGGAATGGAGAAATAGCGCCTATGACCTTCAGATTGCATCAGACTATCTGACTGAAGAAATAAGGTGCTTTTCTGTTACAGGAAAAAGAATGCATCTCGATAATTATTTCAAAGAAGCTGAGACCAATAAGAGACGTGAAAAGGCGCTGGAAAAGATAAAAAAATATCACGAAGACTCAGACGCTGTAATAGAACTCAGAAAAGCCATGGATGAATCAGTTAATCTGATGAATGTAGAGTATTATTCGGCACGGCTTACTATCGAGGGCTATGGATATGATGTTGATGAATTTCCAGAGAAAATAAGGATGGTTTCACTTTCTCCGGAAGATGAGGCTCTTACGGATGTAGAGAAAAAAAATAAGGCAGTTGCCCGCCTTTTTGATGATGTGTATCTCAATTCGAAAAGAAATATAACAACAGATATGGAAGGCTGCCTGAAAGAGCTCGAAGATGAGATGAATACGGAACAAATGTATCTTGATAAAAAACTTGAAAAACAGGTGTTTATCGAGCGCATTCTTACATTAGCTCTTATAGGCATTATGATGGGTATAGTTTTACTTACTTCGTTCCTTGTATTCAGACCACTGAAAAGATGTGTGGGTCTTATTCGTAAAGAAGAGGAAGTACCACTTGAAGGGGCTTATGAGATTCGATTTCTGGCTAAAAACTATAATCTCATGTATTACACAAATAATGAAAGCAAGAAAAAGCTTGGACATGATGCAACCCATGATAAGATGACCAATCTTTATAATAGAAGAGGCTATGAGTTTCTTCTTAATAACGTAGATATGGAAACATCAACTCTTATGATCATAGATCTTGATGAATTCAAATCTATAAATGACACTTATGGGCATGATGTTGGTGATAAAGTTTTGATAAGGGCGGCAAGAACTATATTCAATAGCTTCCGTTCACAGGATTATATATGCAGAATAGGTGGAGATGAATTTGCGGTTATAATGATAAGGTCAGATTCCAGTATGAAGAACCTGATAACCAAGAAGGTGCAGAATATAAATGATAAACTGTCTGCAACGGATGAAAATGGAACTCCGCCGATATCCTGCAGCGTTGGTGTTGCATTTGGAAGAAATGGGTTAAATGTCTCAGATCTTTTTAAGCGTGCTGATGAAGCCTTGTATGAAACTAAGTCAAAAGGAAAGAGGGGAGTATCCTTCTATAATAGCAAGAAAGAAAAAACAGGAACTAAACCATCAGATCAGACAAAAGAATAAAAATGTTTTTTGAAAGATACCAGAAAAAGCCGTGCTGAAGAAGCCCGGCTTTTCCAGTTTTTATGCGGGTTTTCGAGATTAAAAAAATTTTTTAAAAAATTTAAAAAAAAGTGTTGACATTATAGTTTTAAAGTAGTATTATAAACAAGCTGTCGCTGATACAGATAAAACAAACGACTTGAGAGAGAGCGAACAAACCCTTATAAATAGCGGGTTTACAGCGAATTGATCTTTAATAACTTAATAATGATGACAACCCCGAAAATTCTTTTAAGACAGTTTGACATGAGTCAGACAAAAGAATATTCGGAATTGAACGAATCCAAACAAGAACAGTAAATTGGAATTGGAA
>JAILEL010000393.1 GCA_024687845.1 Eubacterium sp. | reverse complement strand
TGCCAAAAATAGTGGTGAATGCATTGCCTCAAGCAGCGATGTATTCTTGATATTCACATCTGAGTAAGGAGAAAATGGACAAGGCTCGGCTCCACCATGAGAATTGATATGGAAGAAGCCTCTTCCTGCCGCTACGCATCCACCTGATCCTTTCTCATCACCTGGAAATGAGATGTATACCATTTCTGATTTTTCTTCCCTGAGTCGAGCAATCTCTTTGGTCATATATTCTCTCTCGTTTTCTCCAGGAGCAAGAAACTTACTCTCATCACTAACAGGAACATACTCCACATATATCACTGCCTTACAGCCCCTGTTAGATAATTCATTCAAAAAAGCTTCTGATGTAACTTCGCATATATTTTCAGTTGTAACCGTAACCGAAGCTCCAAAAATAAGACCTTTAGAACTCAGCTTATCCATATTCTGAATAAGGCGGTTATATATTCCTGCGCCACGTCTTGTATCAGTTATCTCCTGACTACCTTCTATACTCATAATCGGAATCAGGTTACGGCATTTATTGAAAAGCTCAAAGTACTTATCATCCATATAAGTTCCATTTGTAAATACAGGGAACATTATATTTTTTCTGTTACCTGCAGCTTCAATCACACCTCTTCGAAGCATAGGCTCACCACCTGCCAGGAGTATAAAACTTATTCCAAGTTCATCTGCCTCATCAAACACATTTGCCCACTCCTCGTCCGTCATCTGACTAACCGGCTCTGAATCCACCGTTGCATTATTGCATCTTGAATAGCAGCCTGCGCAGTGAAGATTGCATTCACTGGTTATACTCGCTATAAGAAATGGAGGAATATGTTCACCCTCTGCTTCCTTATTCCTGCGCTTCCTGGATGCCGCCTTGCTAGTCCTCATAAAACTAAGCATAAATGCGCTTTCCTTCGGATTCTTTACAGTTGCCTTAAGTGCATCTGCAACAACCCTCTCCACGCCCTTTGTCATATATTCTTGTATATCAAATGTCTTTTCCATAGGACACGTTTTCCCTTCCTACGATTTTGTATTTGATCAAATTATATTGTGCGAAATATAATTTGTCAAGAAAAATACCAGACAAATATCTGGCATTTTCTTAGTCATTATGCTTAAATTTTTAAAATCCGATTCGTCTTATCTCCTCAACCAGATTTCTTCCATACACTTCCGTACCTAGTCCATTTGGATGAAGATTATAAAACATGCCAATATATTCTTACCAGATTTGGTCATGTACTGTTATAGTTTACACTCCAAGTAGTACATGTTCAACTGTCTTTATCACATTTTTTCTCATAACCTTAAGCTGTTTATCACTTAACCTTTTATGCATAAATGTATGGCAGTAATTTTCCATAATTCCGATTGCTATATAAAGGTTTTCCAACGAGTCTGTTTTTTTGCGTATATCCTCTGGAAGATTTTCATACACATTTTGAATTGCTGTTTTCGTAAATTCATCATAAAGCTTTCCCACATCACTGTCACTATGTCTGAGCCCTTCCAGTTCTTCGTGAAATGCAAAATACTCTGTATGTATTTTTTCAAATGCAGTGAGTGTATGTTCCAGGTCTGTTCCAAAAAGATCAGTTTCCTGAACACCAGCCAATTCCTTTATCTTAGTAAATCCATAGGAAATTGAAGCAAGAAGCAGATCCTTCTTGTTTTTAAAATATCGGTAAGCAATTCCCGTTGACAGTCCGGCATTCTTCGCAATCTCATCAACCGTAGTGCTGTGATATCCTTTTACTGTATAGAGTTCAAGTGCAGTTTGAAGGAGTTTCTCCCTTGTCTCTACTGCTCTTGACTGAACTATTTCTTTGTCTGTTCTTCTTTGTTTCATGGCGTATTCACATTTCTTAATTATATAAATTTAGAAGCTTGCTTAATAAAACTGTATTACATGCACGGACGTCTCGAATATAATTTTGAAGTACCTACTAAACAGTTACCTTCGATTTTAATACAAACGGTCTGAAGATATCCGCTCCCATTATATTAACATCTGCTCTGTCAGCTGCCTCTTCAAGTCTTTTAATCTCACC
>JAILEL010000362.1 GCA_024687845.1 Eubacterium sp. | reverse complement strand
TGCACTGGTTGCCTCGTCAAAGATTAGAATCGGTGGATTCTTGAGGAATACACGTGCAATAGAGAGTCTCTGTTTCTGTCCACCTGACAGCTTGATTCCACGTTGGCCGATATCCGTGTCATACCCCTGTGGAAGCTCCATAATGAACTCATGTGCATTTGCAAGCTTTGCAGCTTCAATTACCTCATCACGAGATGCGGTAGGCTTACCATATAATATATTATCATATACTGTTCCGGCAAAAAGATAAACATCCTGTTGAACAATTCCGATATTTTTTCTAAGACTTTCCAGAGTAACATCCCTGATATCCTTACCATCTATACGAATGCTTCCCTTTGTAACCTCATAGAATCTTGGAATCAGACTGCAGAGCGTAGTCTTGCCACCACCGGATGAACCCACCAAAGCCACATAAGAGCCTGCCTTCACATCCAGATTAATATGTCTCAGAACTCTGTGTGCCGTATCCTTATATTTGAAGGAAACATCGTCAAATACAATATCTCCCTGTACATTTTCAAGAGGTATTGCATCCGGACTGTCCTTAATATCCGGCTCAACTGCAAGAATCTCCATGAATCTTTCAAATCCCGAATAACCATTCTGAAACTGCTCTGCAAAATCAATAAGCGTTCTTATAGGATCTGTGAAAACATTTATATATAGAAGAAATGTCACAAAATCAGGAGTTTCAACCATTCCCTTTGCCATCAGGATGCCCCCAAGCATAATAACGACTACATTTATCAGCATTGTAAATGCCGTCATTCCCGAATGATAAAAGCCCATATAGAAATAACTGTTTTTCTTGGCCTCCAGGAAGCCGTCATTTCCAACCTTGAACTTCTCTCTCTCAATGCTCTCATTTGCAAAGGATTTTACAACTCTGATACCTGACAGATTGTCCTCAATCTCGGTATTGACTTCGGCAATTCTTACTCTGTTTTCCTTAAAGGCCCTCTTCATTCTCTTATTCAGAATAAAGGCAAAGGTAAACATTAATGGAAGCAGGATAAAGGCAGCAAGTGTCATATAGCCGCTGATATTTAGCAGAATAATAAACGCACCAATTATCTTAATGAATGATATTGCTATATTCTCAGGTCCGTGATGAAGCAGCTCCGTAATATCAAAAAGGTCACTCGTGATTCGGCTCATCAGCTGTCCCACCTTCTGATCATCATAGAAGGAGAAGGAAAGCTTCTGATAATGAGCAAAAATGTCTGCTCTCATATCATACTCCATTTTCGCGCCCATAACATGTCCAATATTTGTAATAAAATAGTTTGAAATAAACTGAATTACCACTAAAACAATCAAAATTATTCCAATAATGACTATTTGTCTGACAGCCGTATCTTTATCCATATCAGATACATTTGTGGTAATATATCTGACCACGAGTGGAATTACCAGGCTTATAAGTGATGCAATAAATGCGAAGAACATATCAAGAAGAAATGTTCCCATGTATGGCCTGTAATAACTCACCATTTTCTTTAGATTTGTTCTCATAATTTCTCTTCAATAACCTTCCATTTAATTTAATAAGAATAAAAAAACCACTTATCCAAACAAACAGATAAGTGGTTCAAATTTATAATCAACTATAATAATCAATAAAAATCACAGCTTATCTTCTGTCCAAATCGGAATATACAAAATAAAGACCATACACCTTAGTAGGGCGCATTGTCGCTGGCTTTGTATATGTAGTTCTGGAAACGAGACTACGCATAGATTTTCCCCTTTAATATCTTATATTCAATATATTTGAGAAGTATATAGAGTAAAAATATTGTTGTCAATAGTTTTTTATTTATGATACTATTCATGTTAGTTATTAAAGAAAAAATATAGCAGGAGATTTATTATTTTGAAGAATTGTACGCACAAAGCCTTAATAAAACAGCTTATTGCCCTCCTTCTTTCTTTTATGATCATTATCAGCATTTCTGTTCCATCCTATGCTGTAAATTATGACAGCAGAACGAAGGCTATTAAAGCAAGTGTCAAAAAAGCTCAGAAAATCATTGCAGATAACCCCATAAATACTAAACATAAGGATTATCCCTACAAGGATCTGACCAACTACAGCAGATTGACTCCTCGTCAGAAGAAGCTTCACAATTCAATCTGCAAGAAGGTAAAGCAGTTAAAAGAAGTCCAGTATTCCTGTCAGAAATACGGTGATGATCTCGATAAAGCAGTAGACGCTCTCATGTACGATGAGCCTCTGATAAATGAATTTGCTGAATTCTATTATTATGAAGAAGACGGCATTGATTATCTCAGTGTTTCATATTTTGAATTCCAGACTGATGGACGGATTAAAAAGGTCCCTGTAACCACAGAAAAACAGAAGGAAAAGCTGAAGAAAACTATATCCGCTTATGAGAAAAAGGTTGACCGGATGGCTAGCCTTATTGTTAAGGGAATGCCCCAAAATATAAGCACCATAGATAAGTACAGATATCTTGCTCTATGTCTCTGCTTCATTACCAAATACAACAATAAAGCATTAGAGAATCCCGATTCGCAGGACAAAAAAACTTCGAAGGCTGCTTGCTACGATGCACCATTTGTCTATGGTTCAGCCATATGTCAGGGCTATGCCCTTGCATATATGTACCTATGTAAGAAAGCCAACCTATATTGCCGTTTTGTAACAGGAAATGTAGATGATAACGAAACATCCGGCCATGCCTGGAATCTTGTTAAGATAAATAAAGGAACATATTTTGTAGATGTTACATGGATGGATGGCAATTCTCCGACCTCTATAGACTGGTTCAGATACTTTATGCTGACTCAGTCCGAGTTACAGGAAGACCACAAATATATAGATGATGGAGTAAAAGCCACGGGAAGATACTCCTTTAGAAGTAGATTTGCAGGGATCTATTAGATTTATTGACTATTTTATATATAGAGAATCATTATATAGTCTAAAACACACTAAGATTTTATAGATTTATACTATATAATGATTCTTGTATAAATATTGAAAAGTTTTAGTTTAAATGGATTATAGAAAGTATATTTTAAGACAAATATAAATATATATGATACAATATATTACATTCTGATTCGAAGGTGACTATTATGAATAAGCGTTCTATCCGCGTTCTTGAATATAATAAAATACTTGACCAGCTCTCTCAATATGCGGTTACTGAGGGCGCTAAGCGTAAGGTCAGCCATATGAAGCCGCTTCGTGATGCTATGGAGATTGAGGCTCTGCA
>JAILEL010000348.1 GCA_024687845.1 Eubacterium sp. | reverse complement strand
CTTTGCATTATGAGAAAGCCCCGCAGCTATCTGAAGCTTCATTTTCATACCTTTTGAAAACTGCCCAAACTTCTTTTTAAAGGGAAGCTGGAATCTTTCCAGGTAGTTAAGAAATGTATCCTCATCCCACTCCTTCCATATGCCCCTCATAATACGCGTAAGCTGTTTTGCCGAGAGATCATCATTAAATGGAAGTACATCGAATATAGCGGAGATCTGCTCCTTAACTTCATATTCATGTTCCGGCATCTCCTGACCTAAAAGCCTTATGTCGCCACTATCCCAGTTAATGATATTGAGAAGTGAATTAATTGTCGTTGTCTTGCCCGCTCCATTCTGTCCAATGAATCCCATGATGCTCCCTTTAGGCACATCGAAGCTCACATTATCCAGCGTGAAGCCATCGTACTTCTTGGTAAGATTCTTTATTTCTATAGCATTTTCATAGGATTTTACATTACTCATATCATATACCTCGGTTTGTATATTGTGTATATCTAATATACACAATATACAATGTGTATATATACTTGTCAACCCCAAAAATTAAAAAGCCACTAACTGGTGGCTTAAGTCACAAGTTAGTGGCAAATCGTCAATTAATATAATACTGATTTCTGACTTTCTCTATTTCCTCCTTCATAAGACTTTTATATTTTTTTATATTCCAACCCTTGAAAATCTCACCCGGTTTATAAAAGCCCACGACCCATTTATGACATACATTTATCAGTGCCGGAATTACACTCTCATCGGATACACCAACGTCAAATATATGCTGGTCATCCAGTACCTTACATTCTTTTCTTATCTCACCAATATATAAGTCGTCGTTATAATATATAGGAGAACATGTACCTTTATCACCGAATCCTGCGGTATATGTATAGTAACTGTTGCCTTGTAATCGTAGCATTCTATAACCAAGAGATTTAAATGCAGAAACTTTTTCCTCGTCATTCCAGATATAACCATTATAGTTTCCTGAAATCTGATAAGGCTTAAATACAGATTGCTTTATAAACGACCCTTCCTCACTCTTTATTATATCTTTACTCACATGATTCATATAAAACTCGGTATTCAGATATCTTATTACAAATCTTCCATGTATTGAACCCATGCTTCCGGTAAACCATATCTGGCCTAACAGATTATTTGTATATTTGTCACAGATATTAAACTCAGCAGAGTACAGATCTTTTTTTGTTTGTTGAATTAATAATTCCATTTTTTATTTAAGACCCCTTTTTTATCTTTCGCCAACATTTATCTTTTAAAAACTTATTTATCTCTTTGATATCCGATTTTTCATAATACTTAACCAGTTTCTTTTTAAACTCCAGAACTTGAGCTTCAGGAATAACTATTAGTCCAAGACCGTGCGCTATCATATAGTGATTAGCAAATATAACCGAAGCGCGTTTATTTCCATCAATAAATATTTGTGTTCTCATACAATACATACAAAGCTCGATAGCAATATCTATTTTCTCTTTATTTGAATTTATAATCTTATCAATACACTCTTTTACTTGTAACTCCTGCGGAATTGGAGGCACATATTTAGTTCCACCAATTGTTACAGGCACACCGCGGATTCTTCCACCATCATAAAAGAATCCCTCATTGACCAACTTTGCTATATGACACAACAGATAATAATTGCTTTCCGCCTGAATTACGTCCTTGTCAAGAATAAACTCCCACGCATGTTTTAAGTTCAGTATTTTTTGTACATCATCTGCGGTCATTCCGCTAACTGTTCCGTTTTCTAGGATTTCTTCAGTTTGCGGAAATGTAGTTGCAACACCTTCAAGAACTGCCTGATCATATATGTTCGACTTCATATTTACCCTTGCAAAATCAAGATTGATGATCACGTCCTGAGATAGTTCCCCTTCAACATAACCATTTATCGCCAGTTCTCTATCAACTCGTCGAATTTGTTTCTTTAGTTCTCTTGCCTCTTTTACATTTCGGAGCAATAACTGATATAACTCCTCAGAATACTTATCTACATATGTAGAAGTTAATCTACCATTTACTCTTTTCCTGATATACAAATACTTTCCACTACTATTTTCCTTAATCTCCGGCGAACCATCATACGGTATCAAGTTAAAACGAGCCATATAATCAGCCCGTTCTTGCAACAAACGCTGAATAATACTAATTTTATCTTCCATTTCCACGCGTCCTCCTTTAGGGAACATTTGTAATTAAATTCTACACAAAAGTTCCCTAAAATCAAAATCCCTATTAAGAAAAGAATTAATAAGCCATCTTTTCTGCTTCATTACATTTTCTCCATATATACAAATGTAAGCTCATCATCTACAGCTTTTGTATCAAATGAATTATAGCCCATTCTCTCATACATTCTTATATTTGCCAGGCTTCTGGTGCTGGTAAATAGTTCGAATCTTTTCTCCGGGAAATACTTCTCTATGCTAAGGAGAAGTCTGGTTCCATAGCCATTTTTCTGATAATCCGGATGAACCATCAGCTTACCTACATAAACTGTTCCCTCTTCTGCCTTTGCTCTTGCAGAACCGATTATCCTGCCATCAGAGTCAGTCATTTTGAGTATTATGCCCTGCTCATATTCCGCTTCAATTTCTGTTGCTTTTATATATTCAATTCTACCCATGATGTTTTCTCCTTAAAATTTCCAAGTTAATCCAAATTAATGATTCTATGTTCAGCCTTAAAATATTTTTATAAGATTAATTTTCAGTAATTCGATCTGCCAGCTGAATAGCAAGCTCAGCAATAACGTCCTTCTCTTCAATCTTGTCATAATTTCCAAGACTCCTGCTATCCCACTCATCCGTATCAAGATTGTCTGCCGCATAGAAAAATGTAAACATATTTTTCCCTCTAAACTGCGCCACTGCAGCAAGGGCAGAACACTCCATATCTACAGCAAAACAACCTGCCTTTTTCCGCATTTCCATTTTTTCTCTTGTCTCTCTATAGATAGCATCGGTTGTCCATACTTTTCCTATCGTATAGCGGATACCAGTCTCTTCCAGGAGGGCTATAAATGTATCCTTTATACTTGGAACCGTTATACCTTCTTTCGAAATAGTTTTATTCACCTCTATCTCGTTAGAAGCCGGAACATAGTGATAACTTGTCCCTTCATCTCTAACTGCCATATCAGGAATAATGATTGCACAGTCATCTATACTGGAATCAAGAACTCCACAGGTTCCGAATATGATCATAGTTTCAATTCCTAATTGATAAAGCTCTTCTACACATCCAGCCGCAGCAGGTGCCCCCACATCACAGTTGAATAAAACATATTCCTTACCATCTCTTTCTACCTTATATATCGGAATACTTTGATTTGCGACCTTAAATTCCCAGATCTGTTCACGCTTTTCAAAACCTGCCAGCATCCTGTCAAATGTCACAAATGA
>JAILEL010000322.1 GCA_024687845.1 Eubacterium sp. | reverse complement strand
TCCTTGTCATATCAATGAAATCACCTCACTTTGTGGGGCAGGCACTTCTTCTAACTCCATTACCTTGCAAATGGGAATGCACCTCTTTAAATCTTCATCATAAGCTATCTTTACAACAGCAGTAACATCTATCCATGTTTTATTTTTTAACTCATATGCTTTAAAATATCTACACATTATCCCCACAAAAGACATATCGGCTTCGCAACAGGTCATAACATATCTTCCGGATACAAATTCAAACTCTTTTCCATCTCTTATTTTATAAGCTCTGGCTGTAAAATGTACCTTTTTATTTTCATAGATTCCATACCGCTCCATAGAATCTATGCAAAACACCGCAAATCCTTCATCATTAAGAAATAATTCCTCGCTGGATATATCATAAGGAAGCGTTTCGTCTGGATCGAGAATAATATCCCCTTCGTTTCCCTTACAAACAAAGTTTACCGCTCTATTAATTGCTTTTATATTCCTGGTAAACATTCCAAGTTGTTCCCTAACAGCATCGCACCTATTAAAAAGAACAACTCCTGCATTTCTAACCTGTTCTGCCAGTAAGGATCTTAAATTATCAGAATAAAGCTTAAAGGTAGAAGCATCAAATACCGCAACTTCTAATATTTCTTCCCAATACCAGGGAAATTCAATATTCTTTCTATCCCACATTCCATTAAATTCTATAATTATGCGCTCCGGATGGACCTTTTTCTCTAAAGAAGCTATATAGTCCTCATTAAAATCCTCCTCATTCTCAATGTAGAATAGTTCAGTCTTAGAAGATATAAGTTCTTCCTCATCATACTCAACAGAACCCTCCTCACATGCAATGAGAAGGGTTCTTCCATCAATTTTAAAATAATCTTTTACCAGAAGATCCCTTATAAAAGTCGTCTTCCCTGCTTCCAAAAAACCATTTATAAAATATACCACAGCCATCAATCAATCCCCGAAAGTATAATCATCCAGACATTCGTTAACCATATGTTCTATTTCAGCTTTTTCATAATTCTTCCCGATAAAAACAATCTGATTAATTCTGTCGCCATATTCATCATCCCAATCTTCAAACGCATCTGGAAAATCATTTCTTATACGTTCAAGCTCTTCATTTGTCCACGCTGCCATCCATTCAGACAGTTCAGTAATTGAAGCATTTCGTCCCGCCTGCTCAAATAATTGAACATGTTTATCATCATCTGAGAACCAAATATATCCCTTCGAACGAATCAGCGTATCAGGATAATTATCAACCAGTTTGTTAAATGCATCTCTGTTAAATGGTCGTCTCTCTTCAAATACAAATGAAGATATTCCATATTCATCTACACAAGCCTTATCATCATCTGGCTCACATTCATTTAATGCTTTCTGAATACTGCTTGAATCTAAAACCTTATCATAATCAAAGTCTTCTTGCCCTAAAATATAATCAAGTTCTATATTTCCATTTACTGTAGAAATAATCTCAGCTTCCTGCTGGATATTTTTAAGACCAGACTTAACTTCTTCTACCTGACTTTCGCTTAAAAGATCTGTTTTATTAAGCAGAAGAATATTACAAAATTCTATCTGATCCATAACAAGATTTATTATGTCTCCATCATCCACATCATCATCTGCCTTTAAATCATTTAAAAACTCCCTGTAAATCCTGTCTGCATCAACTACAGAACAGATAGTTTTTAAAAATACTCTTGAATCCGGGCATTCCTCAGCATACATCATAAATGCACCTGCTATAGAAGATGGCTCACTGATTCCAGAAGCTTCAACGAATATAGCTTCTATAGTCTCATCCTTTGCAAGTCTCTCTATTTCTGCCATGAATTCGTCTCTCAAAGTGCAGCAGATGCAGCCATTTTGCAGTTCAACCATTTCAACCTGAACTACCTGATTACCTGTTTTGTTTAAAAGTGAAGCATCAATATTTATGCTTCCCATATCATTAACTATTAATGCCACTTTTCTATTCTCTTGTTCCAGAATATGCTGCATCAAAGTAGTTTTTCCTGATCCAAGATAACCTGTAATTAAAACAACCGGAACTCTCTTATCGATATTTTTACTCATAATTATTCTCCAAATTTCAAATCAGTATTAGATTATAAGTTTTTTCTTACGCTATTTTCAAATGAATGGACCTTCCGACATATTCAGAAGGTCCAAATAATACATAATTACTTTAATTTATTGCTTCCTTCAGAACTTCAAGGTTGCTCTTCATAATTGACAAATATGTTACACCATTTTCGATATCCTTAGACGTTGTTGACTGCATAGAATCAAGTGTCAGAATCTTTTGATCCTTTGACTCCGTATTCTCCTGAACAGTTTCTGCAATCTTATGTTCATCTCCTTCAATTGTCATGATAGCTGGAAGTCCAAGTTCGTCAACCTTACCTGCAAGGAAAACAATTGTTTCAAAGCTAGCTTCTGACTCTGCTGAGCAACCCGCAAATGCCGCATAATACTCAAGCCCATAATCATCAACCATATAGCGGAATGGGAATCTATCTCCGAAGAGAATTGTATCCTTATTTCCTGCTTCTACTGCCGCCTGATACTCTGCATCAAGATTATCAAGTTCTGTCTTGTAAGCTTCATAGTTGCTCATATATAAATCTTTGTTTTCCTCATCTATATTACCAAGCTGAGTTGCTATTTCTTTGCAAAGAACTGAAGTATTCTTTAGTGAGAGCCATACATGCTCATCCTTTTCTTCCTCATGCTCATGGTCATGTTCTTCACCTTCTTCATGGTCTGCATCCTCATGTTCTTCACTTTCTCCATGGTCTGCATCCTCATGTTCTTCACTTTCTTCATGGTCTGCATCCTCATGTTCTTCACTTTCTTCATGATCTGCATCCTCATGCTCTTCATCCTCTTCATCATCTTCATGTTTTCCATGCCCAATAACTTCATCGCATACACCCTCTGGTGAAAGTGAGGCATCAAAGAATGTTGGCCAGTTTCCTTCAGGATCAACGATTGCATCATAACTCTCATTGCTCATACGAATATGAAAATGTTCTGCATCAGCCGGTTCAATTATATGATCGTTAAACTCGATATATATAGGTGCACCAGCTTCCTTATCCTCAGCTTCAAAACGATACATAGCAGCCTTTGTACCAGTTGACCAGTTCTGAATGTAAAAGCCATTATACTTATAAGCTGACTCTGTAACATTTCCCTTATCATCTGTAAATGAGATTTTATTATCATGGATACTGATAGCTGTGTAGTCAGTCTTGTAACCTTTTGTATAGTAATCCTTATACTCTGCTGCTGTCATATCTCCCTCTTCAGCTTTATGCTCCCAAGCTTCGTCAAGTGAACCATCAAGAACTAATGGATAAGCTGACTGCCAGTCTCCTTCCCAATCAGAAAGTTCTCTATCCTGTACTTCAGAATCTTCGAAAGTAGAAACCTCCTTACTATGGTCATGATCGTGATCATGTTCGTGCTCCATACCTTCAACTATTTCCTCAGCCTTTACATTATCGCCAAGCACCTCGAGAAGGTTAATAGCAACCATGTTCTCGTTCTCAGATGATTCAAGAACTTCCTCTACCCACTCATCAGACTCTCCGCCAACATATACGAACATATCACACTCTTTAATCTTAACAATGTCTTCAACTGTTGGCTGATAGCTATGAAGATCAACACCGTTATCGAGAAGTAAGGTCATATCGACATTTTCAGCCTTATCTCCCAGAATCGTCTTAACCCAATCATACTCTGGGAATATCGTAGTTACAATCTTCAAAGGCTCATCTGTGGCATCCTCAGAAGATTCTTCTGCTGAAGCTGTATTCTCTTCTGTTGTTGTCTCTTCTGTCTGCGTAGTAACCGTAGCAGCTGTATCATTTTCACCCTCTGCCGGAGCAGAGTTGCCACATCCTGTTACGATTCCAAAAACCATAGCACCTGCGAGAAGTCCTGATAACCATTTTCTTTTAATCATAATTTCCTCCTTATTCCAGAAATACTCTGGTAATATATTAATTGTCACAAACACCCTTCGCACACGCCGCTAAGAATAGAATTCTCTGATTTAATGTTGAAGCTATATTTTGATGACAATATTTTACTTAGTGATTCAAGTTCCTCTTTGTTTACATTTAAGATCTTTCCACATTTTTCACAATGAAATGTAAAATAATCAATTTTCTTAAACCCACCGCCCACATAACGGTAACAATACTCGGCGTTACTCGAAGAATAGTATTTCTTAATTACTCCTGTTTCAACGAAACCATCTAGTTGTCTATAGATTGTGGATTTCGATATAGCCACACCATCAGCAACAAGACTCTCGTATATATCTCTAGCCGAAAAACTCACATTAGGCTGAGATTTTAATAGACTGGAAATTTCGTCCTTATGTTTCGTCTTATAAACTCGATTTATGATAATCACCCCTTTTGTGTTAAAACTTAAGCGCACTCATTTGCAACACAGTTGCATATTATATCAGTATTTTCATCTTTGTCAATATCTTTTGCAAACTTGTTGCATTTTTTAATAAAAAAAGAGACCATATCCGATTTACTCCGATATGGTCTTCATAGAAAAATATATTTACAATCTATTTTTTGCTACATTTATCACACTTTCCAACAATCATGGTCTTGGAAGCATTAATATCTATTCCGTAAAATTGATGAAGTTTTTCTTCAAAATCTTCGACAAAATCATTTTCAAGATGAAATATCTTACCACACTCGCTGCACTGAGCATGCATATGTTTATCACAATGCTGATGTTCATCTGAATATTGATAATACCATGCATCCTGATTCGGTTCTTTATATCTCACAAGATTTCCCTGCTCACATAGACGATCCAGATTTCGATATACAGTAGTTCTATTTATTCCATCCACTTCATCTTTAAGATAATTATATATTTCTCGAGCAGTGAATCTTTTATCCGAATTAGACTTTAAATATAATAATATACTTTCTCTGGCTTTTGTTTTATATGTATTCATTCATCCTACTCCCTTCCTCTTATTTCTTCAATTGCCTGTTCTTATGAAATGTTCTAAATATAGCTATTATAAATATTGCACCTCTGAAGCATAGCTCTATACACATCACATACCATACTCCGATCAGTCCAAACTCAAACGCTGCGAATGCTGATAAAGGAAGTCTTACACACCACATACTCAGCAGATTCAGTGCACTTGGAATGCCTGTTTTTCCAAGTCCTCTGAATACTCCTTCTGCAACTATCGAAGCACCAAACATAGGTTCAGCAAAGGCTTCTATACGAAGAATAGTTGTTCCAAGTTCTCTAACTTCTTCGTTTGGTGACATTATGGCTATCATCTCAGGAGCAAATATATACAAAAATACACCCGCCGCCGCCATAACTATCATTCCTATAACAATCGACAGATATGCAAATTTACGACTGAGAAATCTTCTATCAGCACCCTTTGCCTGTCCTACAAGGGTAGTAGCTGCATGTGATATTCCATAGCCTGGCATATAGCAGAGACTTTCTGCTGTTATAGAAAATGAATTTGCTGTTATAGCAACATTTCCTAATGGGGAAATAATTCGCGTAGACACTACATAAGCCGACCCCATAATTGCCGAACTCAACATAACCGGAAGTGACATTTTTATGCTTTTCCACCATTCCTCACGACTCATTCCACCTCTCTCATCTTTTCGAAGATGGAGCTTATCAGAGAACCTAAGGATAGCAAGCAGTATACATATAGCGCCAACGAGTTCTGAGCAAAGTGTGCCAATCGCCGCACCCAGAACCCCTAGTCCTGCTCCTGGAAGTGTGATGCTATTTCCGAAGATTTCAACTGTTCTATATGGAAAAATAAAAAATGCATTAAATAACACATCTAAAAAACACATTATAATATTCAGTACACTTGGGACCTTCATATTTCCACTGCATTCCAGCATTCCCGCCCCCGTGTAATTAATCTGCATTACAGGAAGCATAAGTGAAAACACAAGAAAATAATGTGACGCATCAACCAGAACCTCATCAGAACCTCCCATCCATTTGGGAAGTACTCTATGTATCAGAATTCCTGCCAGCATAAGCGCGCAGGCAAAACAAAGCACTGTTATTAGTCCTGTCTTGACACATTTTCTTGCCAGCTTTTCTTCACCCGCTCCTATCCTGTGAGCTATTCCCACGGTAAAACCTGTCCCTATAGCTCCGCATAGTCCTCCTATCAGCCAGGTAGTAGTAGATACAATTCCTATTGCAGCAGAAGAAGATGCTCCAAGGCTGCCAACCATTGAAGCATCTATGTATTCCATGATTATTGTTGATATTTGCGCTAATATCGCAGGTATACTAAGTCTAAGTACAAGACTTATTCTCTCGCCCAGTGTCAGGTGTTCTCCCTGCCGCATTCTTTCAAGCAATACGTTATCCATTCTATTTAACCCACAAGCTTATTGTTGACTATGTCTTTTAGCATATATTATGTTCACAATATGTCAAGGGTTACTTTTTTGGTAACTGTAAATCAGTGATGTATTTGTGGTGACTGTAAATCAGCTACAGGCTTTAGTCTCTTTGACTCCGGAGTTACCTCTTTTGCGGTCTTTCCTGACTGCTTAACTACAGCTTCTTCAATAAGTTTCTTGATTTTGCCTGCTTCTAAAATTACTGTATGTTCGAAGCCCACTCTATCGCATCATCTATATGAGCCCTAAAATTATCTCTTCCAACTTTCTCTACAAAGCCACTTTTTTCCATAGTTTTCATCGGTTGCTCATTCACATGCGAAAATACCATCTGTACTCCTGCATCTACACATCTGTCATACAGCTGCTCCATAGCATGCATAGCTGAAGCATCCAGTGCAGGGACGCCCCTCATTCTGAATATTATAACCTTAGTAAAGTCTTTAAAATGTACTCCTGCCAGTCTGTCTGCATCACCAAAAAACATAGGACCTGATATTTCATAGATACGGACATGCTTAGGGATTTCCTTTAATTCAATTCCATCGGGATCTTCTTCAGGATCATAATATTTCCAACCAGATACAACAGATTCATCGCTCATTCTCTTCATGAAGAGAACGCAGGCCATGATCATGCCAATCTCAATAGCTACTACAAGATCAAACACAACTGTCAGCACAAATGTAACAACCAGAACAACAATATCACTCTTTGGAGAAGTTTTACAAAGATGAACAAATGTCCTCCACTGACACATATTGTATGCAACCATGAAAAGTATTGCTGCTATGGTTGGCATAGGAATAAGCGCAGCAAGCGGCATAAGAAGTACTAATACGAGAACAAGTACTATTGAGTGAACAATTCCAGCTATAGGTGTTCTACCACCATTTTTTATATTTGCTGCAGTTCGTGCTATAGCACCTGTTGCAGGAATACCACCAAAAAGAGCTGAACCTATATTACCTGCTCCCTGAGCAATAAGTTCCATATTTGACCGATGATGAGAATTGATCATTCCATCAGCAACTACGCAGGAAAGCAGTGACTCAATAGCTGCCAGTATCGCTATAGTTACTGCATCCGATGCTACATTTCTGATCATTCCAAGAGAAAAGTCCGGCATAGCAAAAGCAGGGAGCTTGTTACTGATAGTATAAAGATCTCCAATAGTATTAACATTCATCTTGAGGAATCTAACCATCAGTATTCCCACAATGACTGCTATAAGTGATCCAGGTATTTTCTCTGATATATATGGCCAGATGATTAGTATAGCAAGACATACAACCCCAACTATAAGTGCCTGTATATTGATAGTTTGAATATTCTGTACGATTGCCTTAACCTTTTCCATAGTTTCAATCGTAACTGTACCCTTGGGATAAGTAAGTCCAAGAAAATCTTTTATCTGTCCTACCAGGATTGTTACTGCGATTCCGGCTGTAAATCCTGTAGTTATAGTATAAGGAATAAACCTGATAAGAGAACCAAGTCTGAGGAATCCCATCAAAATGAGAATCACACCTGCAAGAACCGTTGCAAGAGCCAGTCCACTCATTCCATTTTTCGCAACAATACCTGCAACTATGGTGGCAAAGGCTGCTGTTGGTCCTGCTATCTGAACTCGACTTCCTCCCAGAAATGAAATAATAAAACCTGCAACTATCGCAGTATATAGTCCCTGTTCTGGTCCTACTCCAGAAGCAAGGGCAAGTGCAATGGAAAGCGGAAGCGCAATTATTGCTACTATGATACCCGATACTACATCAGTTACCAGTTTCTTTCCGTCATAGGTCTTCATAACGCTAAAAAGCATAGGTTTCAGTTTATCTTTTTTCATAATAGTCCTCTCCATTTTTAAACAAACGAGAAATACTATATGATTTTTTTATTTGTTTGTAAATATATATAATTGCCAATATTTTGTCTTGAAACTCACTTTTATTTATGAGATATTCTAATCAATCAGGAAGGCGTGTCATAGACACCACCAAAGGTACGAGGGGGACTTTATATGAAGAATATCTGTAAACATGCCATTATTATCTTATTATCAATCGCTCTATTTTTATGTGTAACGCAACTTTCATCAATAACTGTTTTTGCTGTTTCGTCTGATCTTCCAGAGGAAAATGGAGACGGTGTGATTAAGCTGAATGATGACGTTACATTATCTTCAGGTTATCGGATTTATAATGAAAAGAAAATAGACCTTAATGGGTACACTCTAAAAGCAAAATCAGGAGATACATTCCAGGTTGATGCTGGTGGAAAGCTGATTATTTATGATTCTAGCACAAACAAGACAGGCAATCTGAGCAACGAATGTCCTGGATATAATTATTCACCAGTTGTTCTAAATGGTGGAGAGGTTGTATTTAGTAGTGGTAATATCACTAATTCTAACTACTATGCAGTTAGAATGGTCAGTGGTACCTTTAATATGTATGGTGGTAAGATATCCGCTTACTCAAGTAGTGGTTTCTGGGTCGATGGCGGCACACTTAATATGAGCGGGGGAGCAATATGTAACTGTTACAGTAGCGGACTTTATATTACAGAGGGAACTGTAAATCTCGAAAATGCTACTATAAGTGATAATGGCAATGAAGGTATATATGTAATGAATCTTTATAATTGCGCATTGAATCTTTATGGTGGTCTTCATTTTAAAGATAATGCATTATGTGATATATCTCTGGATAATTATAATTCAAAATCCAGAGCTGTACCCCATATTAATATAAAGGATAAACTCACAGGAGAGCCTATCGGAATAAAAGTTATCTATGATACTAATAATCCAAGCGACGAAGTACTTCCTATAATATTAACAAAGGGCCTTTCAAAAAATGGTGATCTAAATGACTTCGTTTGTAAGCAGGGTGACGATTATAAGCTATTAATTGATGAAAATGGAGAATTGATACTTGCAAAGAAAACTGATAGTGGTTTAATCTGGCTTCATTCGAATTATGGTACTGATAAAGCAGTTTCAGTAAGTGCTGCGAAGGATTCTGCAGACAATTTATATAAGGCAGTACTTCCGACAAATGTATTTGCAAGAGATTATTATTCCTTCAAAGGCTGGTGTGAATTCAGAGATGGAACTGGAAATAGTTATAATGATGGTGTTTCTGTTGCATTCACAGCCGGTAAGCAGCTCTATGCCAAGTGGCAGCCTGAGATTTATAATATTACATATGATCTGGGTGTAGGAAAATTAAAAGACGGTGAAGAAAATCCTACTAACTATACCGTAGAGGATAGTTTTACATTACACAATCCCGAAGCTGACCATTATATTTTTACCGGTTGGACCGGAGCGGATCTGGATGAAATAACAACACAAGCTGATATACATTATGGGTCCCATGGCGACAGAGCTTATAAAGCAAACTGGAAAATCAAAACATATAAAGTTTCCTTTGATTCACTTGGTGGAACAAAAATACAAGACCGATATGTAGATGCTTGTAGCAAATTAGTAATGCCACCAGATCCTACTAGTGATTTTTGGTATTTTGGTGGATGGTGTACTGATTATGAATGTAAAATGCCTTTCGATATTTCTACAGAAATCAAAGAAGATACCATATTATATGCTAAATGGTTAAAATATCAACCTGAAACTTATAGCATTTTATATGATTTAGGTATGGGATATCTTAATGCTGGAATAGAAAATCCAAGCAATTATTCATCAGATATGGAATTCACCCTCAATAATCCAGTAGCTGATGATTATGATTTTACAGGCTGGACAGGAACCGACCTGGCAGAGAAAACGATGCAGGTTTCTGTACCTAAGGGATCAAGCGGATTCAAATACTTCACAGCAAACTGGGAGATTAAAAAGTATGAAGTAATATTCAATACTGACGGTGGTACTGCAGTAGACAGCCAGACAGTTAAAATCCATGAAAAGGCTGTAAAACCTTCAGATCCTATCAAAGACGGTTTCAATTTTGGAGGATGGTATACTAATGCTGAGTTAACTACGCCTTTTGATTTTAGTATGGAAGTAACCAGAGATGTCACCATATACGCAAAATGGTTAAAAAACGAATCAAATCAAAATAACAACGAGAATAACAATCAAAATAACGGTGAAACTAACGATCAGAATAATGGTGGAACCAACAATCAGAATAATGGTGGAACCAACAATCAGAATAATGGTGGAACCAACAATCAGAATAATGGCGGAACCAACAATCAGAATAATGGTGGAACCAACAATCAGAATAATGGCGGAACCAACAATCAGAACAATTCTGAGAATAATACCTCTGACTCACGTGATAAAAATGATATATGTCCGAGCAGACCAGCTCTGACAAAGACTGTTGAGAAGGCTATCCTGAATGCAACGAACGACAATGACCAGAAAGGATCAACCTTTACACTATTAAAGGCTAAAGGTGTGGCTAAGTCCGACAAGTCTATCACACTCTCTTGGTCTAAGATAAAAGGCGCAAAAAAATATATTATCTATGGAAATAAATGTGGCAAGAAAAATAAATATAAGAAGCTTGCAACTGTAAAGGGCACTTCTTATACCGCTAAGAAGCTTAAGAAGGGTACCTACTATAAGTTCATAATAGTCGCTGTAAATGGAACTAAAACCCTAGCCACTTCCAAGACCATCCATGTTACAACAAATGGTGGAAAGAATGCCAATCATACGAAGGCTAAGCCTAACAAAACAAAACTTATACTAAAAAAAGGTAAGTCAGGAACAGTAAAGGTCGCTCTTAAGAGCGGAAGTAAAAAGGTCGCTATCCATCGTAAGGTAGCATGGGAATCTGAAAATATTAGAGTAGCCAAGGTTGATAAAAAGGGCAAAATTACGGCAGTTGGCAAGGGAAGCTGTTATATCTATGCCTATACCCAGAACGGCATCTATGCACGAATCAAGGTCATAGTAAA